>NZ_LOFI01000028.1:86650-191295 GCF_001469195.1 Pseudoalteromonas sp. 10-33
GCTAAGTGTAGTTTAAATTCTGCATCCATTAATGCATCAACTAACCAATACCAATTAAATGTTGATTCAACAACAAGCCCTGTTAACTTGTCTTTATAAGGGGCTAAGAAAGATAAAATGACAGACATATCATTATTTAAACGCTTGCAGCTAAGCGTTTCACCGTGTTCATTAATGATAGCAATAACACTATTATTTGAATGCAAGTCAATTCCACCATATAGTTTCATACCAAGCTCCTCGGATTCAGTTTATGTTTTGGTCAACACAACTGTATCGAAAAACTCGAGGAGCTTTCTATATGATTATCAAATCTTGACTTCAGACATCAAGTCGCAGTTAGTTAGATGCACCTTTATTTAAGCCATTATATGGACTTCCCAAATTTCTCTATAAGCGAAGCGCCTCTAACTCTCTTTGTGAATTAATAGGCTCTAAGAAAATTAGTTTTTGTATCTTTAGCTTGAGAAGTTACTGCCAGATTTGAAATACAAAAGGGATGTGAGTGAAAAGTCACTTGCTTACTATTTATGCGGTTGTTTTAGAAGGCAACTGTAGTAGAGTGTTTGTAAATCAACCTAAATAAGGAACATTCATGGAATTAGTTAAAACCACAAGCTTGCAATTTGAAGTAACAGAAACAGGGCATCAAATTATACAAGCTGAAATAAACGGGCATAAAGTAAATTTAATTTTAGATACAGCCGCGGGGGCATCTGTTTTAGATAGGGCATGTATTAAAAAGCTTGGGGTAAAAGAGGAACTAAGCGAAGAAAATGCCGCAGGGTTAGGTACAGCTGATCACGAAATGGGCTTAATAGACGTTTTGAAATTTGAACTGGCTGGGCAGTTGTATGAAAGTACGCAGTTTGTATCACTCAACCTAGACCATGTTCAGGCCGCTGGTGGCGGCAATACAATACATGGGTTATTAGGTTCTCCATTTTTTAGAAAGTACCAAGCTATAGTAGATTTTGGTACTAATACACTTACAATTAGTGAGCCATTACCTGATTGTGAGTGATTAAAGCGGCTCTCTTAAGCCGCTAGTATCCTCTAAAAGCGAAGCACCTTTAACCCTATTTGTACATTAATTTGCTTTAAACAACATCAGCTTTGCCTCTTTGCCATCGGTTAATATTGCTACATTACCTTTAGCTGTAACAAACACATCTCTTAGCCTGCCTGTTGCTTCTGGAAATACATGCGACTGGGTATATTTACCATTCACTAAATTAACACTGTAGAGCTTTTTATCGACCAGTGTAGTGATAAGTACGTGACGTTGCAGTGAAGGGAAGGCTGCATGCTTAGAGCCATAATACGCCATGCCTGATGGGGCGATTGATGGCGTCCAATCTACGCTTGGTTTAGCCATTCCGGGGTAGTCTCTAAACGGGGAAATACGTGCTTGTGAGTAATCGTCACCGTTTGTAATTACCGGCCATCCATAATTAGTCCCAGGGGTTAAATAGTTCAGTTCGTCACCGCCTGCAGGACCGTGTTCATGACTAATAATTTGCTGTGTATCGTCATCGTACACTAAACCTTGTAGGTTCCGATGGCCGAGTGAATAAATGGCATGCGCGGTAGAGTTTTCATGTTTGATAAACGGATTATCGGTTGGAATAGTACCATTTAAATTAATTCGTAGCACTTTACCTAACTGGCTGGTTATAACTTGTGCTTGCTCACGGTAGTCAAAACCGTCGCCACTTGAAAAAAGTAAAATACTATCGGGGAGAACGAGGGCGCGGCCAGAGTAATGCTGCGGCGTACCCTTATCGGTGGCGACTTTATAAATAACTTTTGGTACTGAAAAGCGTGTACCATCAAACCTAGCTTTGGCAATAACGAGCCTGTTTGCTTCAAGATTGCCTTGGGCATACGTAAATATAAGCTCCTTGGATTCAGCAAAATTAGGCGTGAGTACTATGTCGAGTAAACCACCTTGGCCTGCAACATATAACCCTTCAAGAGGTAATTTTACTTTGCTTTGTTGGTTGTTTTTAATGATCACTACATGGCCATCACGCTCGGTTACTAACCACGTGCCATTTGGTAGTTGCACCATGCTCCACGGTGAGTTTAACTGTGTAGCTAATGTTTGCGTTTTATATTGTTTTTGAGGTAATTCATTGTTTGCATTAACGTTAAACGCAAAGAGCACGCATAGTATAAAAAGTGAGATAGATTGTTTACGGTGCAAGCCTTTGCTACTGTAAGAAAAATTATTTTGTTTAAGTTGAGATAACCATGTTGTTTTTAACACGTATACTCCCTTCATTTTTAGTTGCTTGGTTACTTACGTTTACGCTTGCTAGCTTGTTTCATAGCCAATACGTTGTCAATCAATTAGTTAATGTAGGTGTAGTGGTGGGGTTTGCCGATCGTGTTAATTTAACATTCGACGATTGGTTAGGTTTACTTCCTACGTACGGCGCTATTATTGCTGTTGCACTTATTATTGCTTTTTTTGTCACCTGGTTTATTAGTAAAAAATTAAAAGCTCATTATGCCGGGCTGTTTGTTATAGCGGGTATAGCTGCTTTTGCGACCGCGCTCATTGCTATTGAATCAATTATGAATATAACCATAATTGCTGGCGCGAGAGGTTGGGGATTTTACTTACAGTTGCTTGCTGGTGCGGTTGGGGGCTATACGTTTGCACAGCTGATAAAAGTAGCTAAAAATACTAAAAAAAATTAATTGTTTTGTTAATAAGCAACAGCCGCTATTTTTAGTAAACAGCGGCTTTTAAATATGATTTTTTAGCATTTAGTTAAAAATTAAACCGATGAGTTTGTAGCTACTTAAGCCAAAAATAAGTATTAAAACATGAAGAGTAATCAGATTTATAAAAATGGAGTTTGTAAATTGCCCCATCACTGATTTTTGATTCACCAACCACACTAAGTAAATAGTAATAACAGGCAGTAATAAACCGTTAGCTGCTTGCGCGAATATTATAACCGCGACAGGGTCTAGCCCAAGCGATGCTACGCCTGCGCCAAACAATAAAATAATAATCCCCACGCTTTTAAAGCGAGTACTGGCCATGTTGTTTGACCAACCTAACATACCACATACCGCATAAGCGCCAGCAAGGGGCGCTGTAATAGCGCTTGTTAACCCTGCTGCAAACAACCCTATAGCAAAAAAGTAATGGGCAGCATCACCTAACAGGGGCTCTAGTTGTACAGCCATGTTTGCTGCGCTGATTTGCCCTGCCTCTGTGCCATAAAAGGCGACCGATGCGGTAGACAAAATAGCTAATGTGATCACACCGCCTAAGGTAATTGATAATCCGGTATCAACATTGGTTTGCTTTATGACTTTTTGTAAATCGCTTTTACTATCGTGCTTGGCTGCTAAAACGCCAGAGTGTAAAAATAAGTTATAAGGTACTATGGTGGTGCCAACGAGTGCTAGTACCGTTGTTATTGAACCTTCGGGCAAGCTAGGCATAAAGCCTGACAATATATCAGCCAGTGATGGTGAAGCCATGATCAATGTAGAAATAAACACCAAGCTCATTAAAATCACTAATACTATAAGTGCGTTTTCTATTACTTTGTGTTTGCCGCTGTAAAGTAATACTGCACTAAAAAAAGCGATTAGCGGGGTCCATATTTGCGGGTTAACGTTTGGAAATATACCTACTAACCCCATACTCGCGCCGCTTAAATTGCCCGCTTCGTATGCTGCACTGCCAACTCCAATAGCGCTGATAACCAAAAATATAGCTAACAATTTAAATAACGGTGTTTGAATATTACCTCTCAGTGCCTGCGCTAAGTCTTGCCCTGTGGCAACACCCAGTCGTGCAGCCATAGATTGCAGTAATATAGTGGCAATAACTGAAAATAGTAATGTCCATATAAGGGCAAAACCAAAATTGGCGCCTGCCACACTGGCAGTGGTGATTGTGCCTGGCCCAATAAAGGCTGCAGTGACGAGTAATCCTGGGCCTAATCGCATAATTTACCTTAATCGTGGTTTGTGTATTTTATTCAATGTTGCACCTGATGCCACAGCCTACCTTAAAATATTTTTTAATCTTAAAAGTAGAATTTTATATTTATTTAAGCCGAACTCTGGTTAAGAGATTTATTATTCAAAGTTCAGGTTATTTAGTAGCAATGCAGATTAAACAACAACTGTAAGTTAAGAATGAAGCGTAGGATACCAATACATATATAAATTTAAAGAGGTTAACACATGCTTGAACATATATTGAGCTCGTGGATATGTAAAAGTTAGGTCTCCCTAGTGCACGTCGTGTTAAGTCATTAACGCCCTAATAGCCTCAAGGCCTTTTTTGAGCGTAGCTTCATCGGTAGCGTAATTAATACGCACACACTGATGTTTGTGCTCCCAGCTATCTTCAATACCTATAAAAAAGTTGTGGCCAGGAATTATATACACATCTTGTTTTTTTAGTTTTTGGTAAAGCTGTTCGCTGGTTATTTTTGACTCTTTAAACCATAGCCAGATAAAAAATGCGCCTTCTACCTTATGTAAATAAACCGGCAGGTCTGCAAATATTTTATCAAATAGGTTAATAGCTACCTGTGCTTTATTTTTATAAAAAGGCAAAATACTATTTTTACACAGGGGGAGTAATTCATCGTTGTTAATTAAGCGAGTTATTAAGCTTGGGCCAAAACTATTTGGTGCCAAAACCATGGCACCATTAACTCGGCCAATCGCTTTTATAACTGTGTTATTGGCAACTACAATACCGGTGCGAAGGCCCGGCAAGCCCAGTTTTGAAAGCGACATACATAATATAATGTTTGAGTTCCACGTTAGGTTTGCATCGGTGTAAATACAACCTGGGAATGGGTCGCCATAGGCGTTATCAATAATGAGTGGGATATTGTATTGCTCTGCAAGCAAATTAAGCTGATTAACTTCTTCGTCGGTAATTACATTACCTGTTGGGTTGGTAGGGCGAGATACACACAGTGCACTTATACTGCTGTCGGCGGTAAGTACTTTTTCAACCGCCTTAAAGTCAATTAGGTATTTAAATTGTTTAGAACCGTTGTCGGTATTTATGATTTCTATGTCGGGTTTAATAGCCACAAACATGTCGTTGGTTAAACCTTGGTCGGCATAGCCTACGTATTCTGGGGCAAGTGGAAACAGTATGCGCTTGGTACTGCCATCGTTCATTTTGCCCGCTAACATATTAAACAGAACAAAAAAGTTTGCTTGGCTACCATTCCCCAATGCTATATTTTGTTCAGTTACTCCCCATGCAAATTCTCTATTGAGTTGATTTGCAAGGGCTGTTCTAAATTCATCGTTACCCGTTGGACCATCGTAAAGGCCCATTATTTGCGTTATTTTATTATTTTTTACTAGGCAATTTAACTCGTTTATAAACACGGTGTTTACGTGTGGTACTGAAGCGGGGTTACCCCCACCTAGCATAACAATATCAGGATTATTACTGCTTTTGGCTTTACCTAAATCTTCCATAAGCTGTGTGATGCCATTGGGTTGAGTAAATTTACGACCAAAGTGTGAATAGTTCATAAAACCTAATACAGTTAATAAATTAGGCTGTGAGTATAACGTAAAAAAACGAAGTAAATTTATAGATGAGAATAATTCACGCCTTAGAAATACAGCCTTGCTGCGTTATAATAAATGCATTACTACATGTAGGTGTTTAGCTATCAAAAACCCAAATGAAAAAACCAACAACGTTGTTAATTTGCCCACAGAGCCCGTAATTAATAACTCCGAGCTGAAAATAGCCACCTTTAATTTATTTAATTACCTTGAGCCACCTAACGCCTATTATGAATTTGAACGCATATACACCGCTGAGCAATGGGTAAGAAAACAACGATGGATAACTGAATACATAAAGGAGCAGCAGCCCGATGTAATTGGTTTTCAGGAAATATTTAGCATTGAGTCGCTTAAAGAGTTAATGCTAAACCAAGGTTATGAGCACTTTGCTGTAGTTGATAAACCCCATGTTATAGATGATTTTATTTTTAAGCACCCAGTCGTCGGCATCGCCTCTAAATACCCGATTGTTGATGTTATAGCTGTAGAGCATGATAAAGAACTTGCATGCTCACTTGGTTTAACAGAGGCATTTTTATTTAGCCGAAAGGTACTAAGAGCCACAATTACTTTACCGCATTTAGGGAACACTGATTGTTATGTTGTGCACTTTAAATCGAAGCGAGGCTTGATTGAGACTGATGAACACACTAAAGCACTTACGCCCGAGCAAAACATTATCGAAATATTAAAAGCGAATGTAGCGGGCGGGTGGGGCTCTACTATACAGCGCGGCAGCGAAGCGACTTTACTTATGGTGCAAATGATAACCCGACGAGAAGCCACTCAATACCCCATGGTATTAATGGGGGATTTTAACAATGACCTAGCAGATGGTGTGCTTAGCCATTTACTGACAAATACACTCAGGTTTGCTCCCGCACTGGATGCAAAAGCATACCTTGCTAAATATTGTTTGTATGATTCGTGGGCATTATTTGAAAAATTAGCTATTACGGAAGATGATGCTGAACTAGCTCATACCAGTAGTGATAGTAACATTAACAAACTAGCGCCTTTAACGCGTAAGCCAACGCATTACTTTGGCACAAGCAGCTCAGTGCTCGATTATATTTTGCTGTCGTGCGAGTTTGATTCAAGTTACGACGATAGTTTTTTTGAGGTCAGCGAGCATACTACCTACGATAGGCATTTAATTAACCCAGAATACGAGCGAGATGACCTAACAACCGATCATGGTGTTGTGTGTATTACTTTAAGCCTAAGAACTTAAAAAGCGGTTGTAAAAAGGCACATAGTAATATGTATTTATTACAAAAGTGATTTTTAATTAATTACAAGATGCTGAATAAATTGAATTTATATTTGGTATTTATTTTGCAAAAGTAATGTAGCTTTAATTACTTAGTTTTAATAATAAAGGATTTAACAATGACGGAAGTTTCTTTATCTGCTTATTTAGGGTTTTATTTTTACTTAATTATGCTGGTGGTGCAGTGGGGAGTAGCAACATTTAGTAAAGCTAAAGAACCGGGTGCAGTACCGGGTAAAATTAGCGACGATTTATCGCACGATAGCTTTATTTTTAGAGCGCACCGTACGTTTCAAAATACATTAGAAAACAGCGCGTTATTTATTGGTACAGTGTTATTTGCATTTGTAATTAACTACCAAAGTGCTGCTTTTGCCCTATGTGTATGGGTGTATGTTGTTGCTCGTATAGTTCATATGGTGCTTTATTACGTTATAGCAACAGAAAAAAACCCAAGCCCACGTACTTATTTCTTTTTAATCAGTTTTATTGCCAACATTGTCATGTTGGTATTAATAGGTTTACGGTTAATTGCTTAATAAGTAAACCACGACGTTATAGCTAAAGTGCTATAACGTCGTGTTATATTTACAGCTACTCCACCCCAATAAACCCGCCGGTTTGATGTGCCCAAAGGCCTGCATATATTCCACCTTGAGCAATCAGTTCATCGTGCGAGCCTTGCTCAACTACGCCACCATTATCTAACACTATGAGTCTATCCATTTGAGCAATGGTAGACAGCCTGTGCGCAATAGCAATTACCGTTTTGCCTGTCATTAAATCATCGAGACTTGCTTGAATAGCGGCTTCAACTTCTGAATCAAGCGCACTGGTTGCCTCGTCTAAAATAAGAATAGGGGCATTTTTAAGTAACACGCGTGCAATGGCAATACGTTGGCGTTGACCACCCGATAGCGTGACACCACGTTCGCCAACCTGTGCATCAAACCCTTTATTACCTTTTGAGTCTTCTAAATCGCTAATAAAATCGAGCGCTTTAGCTTGCTTTGCTGCGTTTAACATTTCGGCTTCGGTGGCATCTGGGCGGCCGTATAAAATATTGTCTTTTACTGAGCGGTGCAGTAGTGAGGTGTCTTGGGTTACCATAGCAATGTAACGACGAAGGCTTTCTTGGCTTACGTCAGTAATATTTTGCCCATCAATTTTTATGCATCCAGAGTCGGTATCGTAAAAGCGGAGTAGTAGATTAACAAGCGTTGATTTACCCGCGCCAGAACGTCCAACTAACCCTATTTTTTCACCGGGTTTTATGTTGAGATTTAACCCATTCATTACCGGTCCGCGGTGGGTTTCGTTAGCGGCTTTCCCATAATTAAAGTGGATATTTTGAAACTCAATACTGCCTTGTGTTACTTCAAGGGTGTTTGCATTAGGTTTATCGTCTACTTTTATAGGGTTTGATAGCGTTTTCATCCCATCGGTGGCGGTACCAATGTTTTCAAATAGACTACTTATTTCCCACATGATCCACTGCGCCATGCCATTTAATCTAAGCGATAAACTCACTGCTACGGCTATGGCGCCAGGGCTAATTGCACTTAATGACCATAAATAAAGTGATAATGCGGCAACACTAAACACCAATAAGTAGTTTAGCGTATTAATTGCAAAGTTAAGGCTGGTTACTAAGCGCATTTGTTTGTACACGGGTTGTAAAAATACATCCATGCTTTGTTTAGCATATTGCTCTTCGCGTTGGGTGTACGAAAATAGTTTAATAGTTGAAATGTTTGTATAGCTATCAACAATACGGCCCGTCATTTCTGAGCGGGCGTCGGCTTGTGAACTGGCTATTTTTTTAAGTTTAGGAACAAAGTAAACCTGTATTGAAGCATACAACGCAAGCCATACAAGCAATGGGATCATTAAGCGCCAGTCAGCTTCAGCCACTAAAAACACCATTGCGCCAAAGTAAACCACTATGTACATAAGTACATCAAGCAACTTCATTACCGCTTCGCGAACAGCTAAAGACGTTTGCATGACTTTGGTGGCTATTCGTCCAGCAAATTCATTCTGGTAAAAACTCACACTTTGGCGAAGTAAATATCGATGCGCCGACCAACGAATTGACATAGGGTAATTGCCCAGTAAGGCCTGATGCAAGATGGCTGCATGAAAAAATACCACTATGGGCAAAACGACTAACAGCATAATAGCCATTTTGATAAGTTCAGACTTTTGTTCTACAAACAGGGTTTGAGGTGTATGCGTACTTAGCCAATCAACTAATTGGCCCATATAACTAAATAACGAAACTTCTAAAATAGCCAAGAGCGCCGCACTCATCGACATAAGTACTAACGACAGTTCCATGCCTTTGGTGTAATGGCGGCAAAACGCAAATAAAGTAGAAGGCGGCTGAGTCGGTTGTTCCTCAGGAAATGCGTTGGTCATTCTTTCAAATAATCGATACATTTTAAAAACTTAAATAGCAAATAATATGGGGTATCATACCATTTAAGTATTTTTAAATGCAGTTTTGTGTTCACTAACATGAGCTTTAGTTGAGAGATTCTATATCTAAAATTCAGGTTAGTTATTACTTATACAGGCTTTTTACCTAAAAGGGTTCGAAAGGTTTATGCCTCGGCTCATATATAAGTCATCGTATTTTAACCCACCGTTACCGTAAGGTTTTTTAGCCGGTCCGGTGTTTGCGTTTGCCAAAAAGTAAATAAGCGGTTGTTCGCGTTTCATTCTAAATTTTGCATTTTTATATACCAGTGTTTGAGTTGTAAACTCACCCCCTTGAACATACACATTGTATTGTTGGCCTTGCATTTTTGTAGGCGCGTTATTAACTACATACCAAATACTGTACCACTGATTTGTATTGAGTGGCTGTGCTGATTGAGCGGCTTTGTAGTTTTGTATATTGCTGTAGCCATTGTCTGTTTTAACCATTAACGTACCGTTGTTTTTAAACCCATTCGACTCGGCTTTATCTGTTACACGCAACGTGGGTTCAAACGCGTTGTAACCCTGCTTTTTTATTTCATTTGGTCGCAGATTACTTAATCCAAAAGCATGGTTATTAGGAAATGTTTCTACATTTATGCGTGTAAAAAACGTGTAAGTTTCACCAACTTCTACTACTTTTGGCAGTTTGGTAAAGCTGAGTGCTTTTCGATTACCAATAATGCCTTCGGCGGCTGGTTTTTTTAATAAGTAATAATTTGAGGATTCAGCCTCTCGTGAAATTTTTGTCACTTGTGGGTTGGCTATGTATGGATTGGTTTGATTGTCTGTATCAGCTTTTTGCCATGTTAGCGTTTGCGTTTCAAAATTATCGATTAACAGCCATTGATTTGTGGAAGGGTGTTGGTGATTTTGGCTGCATGCTACTAACGAGGTTAATCCCATTAGTAGAAGAACGTTTTTATAGCGCATTGTTTGCTCTTTATTTAATTGGTATTGACAGCATGAACAGAAGTAAATTTATATTGGTAATAAGATTTAGTTGAACAAGTTTATTTTATCATTACCGAATTTCAGCTTGTTTATAACCAATGTAAGGCATGTTGTAAACAAAATGATATAAGATCTGACGTTGCGCGCAGTAAATTACTGAAACTTATTCATATTAAATAACTTTATAGTTAACATGCGTATGTATTTATTTTTAAGAAATTAATAAGGAAATATTATGTATTCAGGCGCTTGTTTGTGTGGAAAAGTAAATGTAGAAATTACAGGCAATATTACCAGTATTATTCACTGCCACTGCTCTTTGTGCAGAAAAAACAGTGGGACGGCATTTGCTACAAATGGTTTTGTAAATGCAGATGAGTTTTTAATTACTCAAGGGCACGATTCATTAAGTGGTTATTCGTTTAAACCTGGTAGAACACGGTATTTTTGCACCTGCTGCGGTTCGCCTATTTATAGCGCAAACACCAGTGATATTAGCCGTATTCGTATTCGGTTAGGTTTACTGGATACAGATATTACAGAAAAACCGTTATCTCATAATTATGTCACTTCAAAAGCGAATTGGGAGCAGTTAGAAACCAGTTTGCCTTGTTATGAAAAGCATGAGCCTGGTCGCTAATTAGTGCGATTCAATGTGATAAATATGGTTAATATCTTTATATAAATTGGGTGCAATGTGCTTAAAAACTGCAGAATTTTGAATTTCGTCAACGCTAATGTGTTTTAACGAACTGGGGCTTAAAACAATAACTATATTTTTATACTCATTAAATTCAATAAGCGCGATTGCTTTAAAGTACTTTCTTAACATGGCCAGTAACAGGTGTAACTCTTGAGCTGTTTTAGGGTTTATGTTGAGTGTTATTTGACTATTTGAATGACAACAGCGCGTCATATTGTGCCAAAAAAGAGCATTATTTAAAAAGGGCTGGTGATGCTCTCCACTGAATATGTCGATGGTGATCACATCGTATTTAATTTCACATTGCTGAATAAATTGCTCAGCTGATTGTAAAAATACAGAGTGTGTTTTTGGCAATTTAAAATGTGTATGTGCAATTTCAACCACATCAGGGTTAATTTCAACTGTGTTAAAGGTGTGCAGAGTATTTAAAAATTTTGTTTTATTGAATAGATAATAGATAACTCGCTCTACGCCCGCGGTTCCCAGTCCTAAATTTAGCATTTTGAGATTGGTTACTGACTTTAATAAAAAAAGTAGCATGCTTTGATTAACAGGTACTAAGACGCGCTCTGGACTACTTTGGCTCATTACGCCCTGAATAACAGCATCTTGTTCACGTTTTTCGTCAAGTGTTAACCAACGGTATTGCGAGTTTTCATAAACATAGATTGGGCCTAGCGCCGTTTGCTTAAACTGCACAAGGTTACATTTTAGCGTTTCATTTTTTAACTGACGCATACTCTTACTATTTTAAATGATGACTAAATTGGAATTCTGATTAAGTGATTTACTAACTTATCAAATCATGATGATAATTAAATTTTCCAAGCCTAGGACTTTTAATAAAAACAAGGCGAATTTACGGGCAATAGTTGCTCGAAATTGATTTATTATCCAGCGTCTACGTTTATTAGTTTGGCACGAAAATAAAAAGTTTACTTAAGTTATTTGATTTTGAGTTTATTGATTTGCTTAACCGTGTAGTATTTTGGTTTAAATGAAATCATTTAATACATTCAAGGAAAGAAAAATGGGATTAATTTTAGGCCCTGTATTGGTAGTTTGGCTCGCTATTTTTATTTATTCAACTCGACTTGGTTATTTGCTTATTCACAAAAATATGGCTTTAGAAGTCACGGTCATTACTTTTACAGTGGCTTTAGTTGGTGCTATTGCCTTTGTATTTTATGGTTACAGACAATTTATAAATGAAACGTCATTATGGGCATTTGAGATACCTAGTTACTTTGTTTTCAACAAATTTGCAATATTCAGTGTTGTTTTGGCTTTATGTATAAAATTTTTTATTACTAGCTCACAAAATAACGTAGGGCTGGCCTGTGTTGTTTTTGTAATTTTGTTTGTGTTTTCAGCTTCGGTATTATTAAGTGTGGGTTTGCATGACCGTTTTATAAGTTATAACAATATCCAACTTACTCATTAATTTAGGATAGAAGATGAGATCGTTTATTTGCGCTGTACATTTTGTGTGTGCTCAGTGGCTGAAAAAAGTGGATCCAAAAAATACGCATACCGGTTACAAAGCGAGTGTGCTCATCGGTATGGTCTTATCTGTTTATATAGGGATATTTGCTCTTATTTTTTGTTTTGACTATGCAAAAATACTGACAAATTCATTAAGACATAATTTAATAGTATCTAGTGCACTTTATTTAGCGCTTATTACAGGGGGGATGAATTTAGTAATTGGTAACGCCTCTGATTATAAAATCAGAGTTCGCAAAAGGGTGAACAAAAAAGTTATTAAACATTATACGTTAGGGCTAAAGCTGTGGATATTTGGTTTGATCCCTTACTTTATAATCATGGCAACTATTTTTATATTGAACTCGAATTAGAACGCTTCTTTACTGCGCTTTAGCGTACTTATTTTCGTATTTACCTCAAATCAATTGCGATATACAAATACATAGGTAATTGTGAACCAATAACAATAAGGAGCGACATATATGCTTAAACCATCAATAAAATTATTAAAGGTAAGCGCGCTTGCGCTTGCTTGCTCTGTATCGAGCGGGGCTAGTGCGGCTGAGGTGCAATACAAAGACCAACAGAAATTACATGATATTGCCGCAAACGTATCAGCTGAGCGAATTGGTAGTGATATTCAAACGCTGGTGGACTTTGGTACACGTCATACACTTTCAGAAACTAAATCTGACACGCGAGGTATTGGCGCCGCACGACGTTGGATTAAAGCCGAGTTTGAAAAAATATCAGCGCAATGTGGTGGTTGCCTAGAAATTATAGAGGTATCGGACACTATATCTGGTGAAAAACGTATCCCTAACCCAGTTGAGGTAGTCAATATTGTTGCTATTCAACGAGGAAGCACTGAGCCAAATCGTATGGTGATGATGTCGGGTGATATAGATTCTCGTGTCAGTGATGTCATGGACTTTACTAGTGACTCACCAGGGGCAAATGATAATGCATCTGGGGTCGCTGGAGTTATTGAAGCAGCTCGGGTATTAAGTAAATATAAATTTAATGGCTCTGTAGTTTACGCCGCGTTATCGGGAGAAGAGCAGGGGTTATTTGGTGGTAAAATTTTAACAGCGTACGCTCAAAAGAATAACTGGCAAGTACATGGTGTTTTAAATAATGACATGATAGGCAATATTACGGGCATAAACGGTGTGACTGATAATACGACTGCACGTATTTTTTCAGAAGGTACACGTGTTGTTGAAACAAAAGCGCAAGCTCGTACTCGTCGGTTTACAGGTGGTGAGGTTGATTCTGCGAGTAGAAATCTAGCGCGTTATATTGATACCGTTGCTGATAGATATATACCCAACCTAGACACAATGCTTGTTTACAGATTAGACAGGTTTGCACGAGGCGGACACCATAGACCATTTAATGATGCCGGGTTTGCAGCGGTGCGTATAATGGAAACCAATGAGCATTATGATCGCCAACACCAAGACTTACGCACAGAAAATGGCATCACATATGGAGATACAATTGACGGTGTTGATTTTGATTATGCAGCAAAATTAACATCACTTAACGCAGTGACTATGGCATCTATGGCATGGGCTCCAGCCCCTCCAAAAGACGTTAAAATTACAGGCGCGGTTAAGGCCAGTACTTCCTTTTCGTGGCAAAAAAGTAACGATGACACAATTGTCGGTTACAAAATATACTGGCGTTACACCAGCGAGTCGCAATGGCAGTTTAGTAAATACGTTGGTAATGTTTCTGATTTCACACTTGAAAACGTTGTAATAGATAATTACTACTTTGGCGTATCATCAGTTAGTAACGATGGTTTTGAGTCGCCAGTTGTGTTTCCGGGGGATGTTGGTTCGTTTGACCATAATATAAAATAGCAATTTGTATAAAAACAAAGCAGTCAGAGTTTTTAAAGTGCAAGCAGCCTGTTTTATGCTTGCACCTTATTTACTAAGACCTTACAGTGTTTAAAAAGAAGTAATAAGGTCATTACAATGGAACAACAACAAAAACAATTAACACCTGAAGAGCAAGCTTTAGCCGAACAACAACGTGTAGCATGGCAACGTGGATGTTTTCAAACAGCACAAAAATATTTAGCAGAAAAAGGGATTATGCCTAAGTCGGTAGTTGAGCAAGACAGCCGTTTTTTAGCGCCTATTTGCGCTATGTGGAAATTTAAAGCGCAAAATGGAAAAACCTATTGGGTTGTTACAGGCCAATTACCAACAGATCATGCTGAAGTGGGGGCGGCGTCAGACGCACGTGATGCTATGCGTTATTTTTCGCTGCAATGGCAGTTAAAAGCAGACCAGATAATGAGTACGGGCGCACGTGATAAAACACAGGCAGATTTTGCTAACTTATTAGTGAAAAGAGCGCATGGTCTATACGAGTTATACGATAACGATAAGCTTTGGGCTCACGAACCAAAATAATCAAAAAAGGGTAATTGATTGTCGATTACCCTTACAATTTAATTAATGAACTAACGTAAAAGGTGTTGTATCTGCACACCTAACTGGGCATTTAAGCCTTTGCCTTGGTATACCCGCTTCCATAAAAACGTTGCCTTGCTTTATAAATCCATTACGTATAAAACGTTCAACTTCGTGTAATACACAATTAACGCTAATAGACTCAATGCCTTGCTCTGTAGCCAAATCAAAAATGTAATTGAGTAATGAGCAATATACCTTTCGGTTTCTGTGATCAGGCAGTACAGCTAAGCGTCCAATTAATCCATCATTACACAGACGGGCTGTTGCGACGGGACAAAAGCTGTCGTCTGTAACAAGTACATGCAGAGCTAATTTATCGTGGTTATCAAATTCAACGCGTTTAGGTATGTGCAGCTCATAAACAAAAACGCGCTCCCTTATTTGTTGTAACTGATCTTTTTGTCGATCCCATTCAACTTTAGTTACTCGATAACCCACAATGGCCTCCTACTTGTTACTCTTGGTTTGTGTTAAACCAAATACCTTCATTAACAAGTGTAGTAAACATTTGAACAAAAACTAGGCTGTTTTTTGTTTTAACTAATTCGTCAGTATTAAACTCAGTCTCGTCGGTCAGTAATTTTACTGTTTCTAAGTCTTCGAGAGGAAGTGTAAAATTTTCACCATTCACACTGACAAGAAGTTCATTATCACACAGCTGATAAATTGCACGTGTGCCACCTACACGTTCAAAAATAGTTTCTGGCTCTGCTAATTCATTTAATATTTGCTCTTGGGTAAAAGCAGGCTCTACTGGTGCTAAGTCCATTTCATGCTTTGGTTGGCTTAAGGTTTTGCCAAGCCACTGCTTAAATAAATCGTCATTTTCTAGCATTGACGCCATAAGGTGTTTAACTTTTTCTACTTCAGCGTTGTTAAGTTCACCTTTAGAGGCTCTGCTTACTAAATTATGATCGGTGTAGCGCGTTTGACCACTTTCAGTATCAATAATATGATCGGCAAAGCTTGAAAGTAAATCTTGCTGATTTGGGGCTCTAAATCCAACAGAGTAATTAAGTGCATTTTCAACTGCGTAGCCTTCATGCGGGCAGCCTGGCGGGATATACAAAATATCACCGGGCTCTAAAATACAGTCTATGACTGCTTCAAAGGCTTCAACTTGTAATAGTTTTTTATTTTGAGCAAATTGCTTAAGCGTTGGGTCGGGTAGGCCTACTCGCCAATGACGTTTTCCTGCACCTTGAATAATGAAAACATCGTATTGATCTAAATGCGGGCCAACACCTCCATTAGGGGTAGAAAAGCTGATCATTAAATCATCAATGCGCCAGTTAGGAATAAATCTAAAGGGCTCTAGCAGCAAAGCTGCCTCTGGGTGCCAGTGGTCGACTGCTTGTACTAATAACGTTGAATTTTGCTCTGTAAGGACTTCAAAGTCCTCGAAAGGTCCTTGATGAGTTTGCCAATCGTTGTTGTGATTAGTAACAATGCGCGACTCAATAGCGTCTTCCATGGCTAAGCCAGCAAGTTCGTTTGCATCAAGTGGATCTTCAAAGTGACTAAACCCTTGTTTGATCAAAAGCGGCTTTTTTTGCCAAAAATGGGTTAAAAATTCTTGTTCAGATAAATCGTTTATTTTTAATTGATACATGCGTTTGCCTGTTAGAAATTGCTTTGTTTTTTATACAAAAAAAGCGAAAGGATAAACCTTTCGCTTTTTAATAGTCGCGTTTAATTATTAAACTAAATCGTCAATAAATTCAACCGCGCGGCCAATGTAATTAGCCGGTGTTAGTTTTTTCATTTCTACTTTGGCATCTTCTGGCAGGTCTAAGCCATCGATGAAGTCAGCCATTATTTCTTGATTTACACGTTTACCACGGGTTAAATCTTTAAGTTTTTCGTATGGCTTTTCAATACCGTATTTGCGCATAACAGTTTGAATAGGCTCAGCAAGTAATTCCCAGTTTTGATCTAGCTCTTCAAGTAAACGTGGTTCGTTAACTTCAAGCTTGCTAACACCTTTAAGGGTTGATTGATATGCAATAAGCGCATAACCCATACCCACACCAAGGTTACGTAACACAGTTGAATCTGTAAGGTCACGCTGCCAGCGAGAAACCGGCAGTTTTTGTGCAAGGTGTGCAAAAATAGCATTTGCTAAACCCAAGTTAC
Organism: Pseudoalteromonas sp. 10-33; assembly: GCF_001469195.1. Lineage (NCBI taxonomy): Bacteria > Pseudomonadati > Pseudomonadota > Gammaproteobacteria > Alteromonadales > Pseudoalteromonadaceae > Pseudoalteromonas > Pseudoalteromonas sp. 10-33. The sequence goes on from NZ_LOFI01000028.1 coordinate 103,776, forward strand.
CTTCTGAGTTTTCAAAATCAATAGGGTTAACTTTATGCGGCATAGTTGATGAGCCAATTTCGCCTGCAATTGTTTTTTGCTTAAAGTGGTTAAGGGCAATGTAACCCCAAACGTCACGATCAAAATCAAGCAAAATAGTATTAAAACGTGCAATTGCATCAAATAATTCTGCAATGTAATCATGCGGTTCAATTTGTGTAGTAAATGGGTTTAATGTTAAACCTAAGCTTGATACAAACTTATCTGCATGTGTATGCCAGTCGTAATCTGGGTATGCACTTAGGTGAGCATTGTAGTTACCTACAGCACCATTTACTTTACCTAGCATTTCAACTTGCGCAATTTGGTCGCGTTGACGCTTTAAACGCATGTATACGTTTGCAAACTCTTTACCCATAGTTGATGGTGTAGCAGGTTGTCCGTGCGTACGAGTCATCATTGGCACTGATTTATACTCAATCGCTTTTTCTTTAATGGCGTTAAGTAATTGGTCACAATATGGTAGCAATACGTTGTCACGGGCTTCAGTTAACATTAAACCATGTGATAGGTTATTAATGTCTTCAGAGGTACATGCAAAGTGAATAAATTCGTTGATAGCATGAAGCTCTGCGTTATCAGCCACTTTTTCTTTTAGAAGGTATTCAACGGCTTTAACGTCGTGGTTCGTTGTACGTTCAATGTCTTTAACGCGCTGCGCGTCGGCTTCACTGAAGTTATCAACAATAGCGTTTAAAAGTGCATTTGCTTGTTCGCTAAATGCAGGTACTTCTTTAATGTCGCTTGCTGCAGCTAGCGCTTGCAACCAACGCACTTCAACAATTACGCGGTATTTAATTAAGCCAAATTCGCTGAAAATACTGCGTAGTTCAGTGGTTTTGCTGCCGTAGCGACCATCAACTGGCGAGATAGCCGTTAACGCTGAAAGCTCCATAATAACTCCTAAATATTTGTTTGAACGATAATTAAATTTTTGCTTTAGCAATGGCGATTATTTTTCTTTTTGCAAAGAAAAAGTGACGGCGTTTACCGCCCATTTGTCGCCACAATACTGCACTTCTGATCCCGGCAAGTAGTAATGCGCGGATTTTATTTTGAGTGAGTTGCTGTTTTAATAACTCGGGTTTACCATAAACCTGTATTCGGTGCCCAAGGGGGCTTAGCACCGACGAGTATATATCTGCCAAACCGGCAACAACGGTGTCATCGGTTATGGCAAAATGGTCTAAACGACGATGAATATCATCAATACGTTTACCTAATTCGTTTAAGCTTTTGTCGTTTGCGCTAAGTGCTCGCTCAAGCTGCATTAAGCCACCAACATATTTTACAATCTCAACATCTTTCTGAGCGCCCGCAGAGAGCTGTTCCATCAAGGTTTTGTAGCCATCTCGTAAATTATGAGTGCCTTGGTATACATCTTCTGGTGATGCTGGTGATGTTTGAACAATACTAGAAAGCAGTATGTCTAAATCGTGCTCATTATTACTGCCATATTGCGCGATTTTTTGTACTTGTTTAGCGGCTTGGCACATAGCGGCAAGCGCCATAACTTGGTGTTCATTCATTACTTGATCACCGAGTCAATAATACCGCCGCCTAAGCAAACTTCTTGCGCATAAAATACCGCAGACTGACCTGGTGTAACCGCTTTTTGAGGTTCATCAAATAACACACGGGCCATACCGTCATCCCCAACAAGCAAAGTACAGTTTATATCTTCTTGGCGGTAACGTGTTTTAACGGTGCAACGTGTCGTTCCTTTTGGACCTGTACGGTCTACCCAGTGGAGTTGGTTAGCATTTAAACCATTACTATATAGGCGAGGGTGGTCTTTACCCTGACCCACAATAAGTACGTTACGCTCAACATCTTTGTCTACAACGTACCAAGGCTCGCCAGAACCTTCTTTCATACCACCAATTAGCAAGCCCTTTCGTTGGCCAAGTGTATGGTACATTAAGCCTTCGTGCTCGCCCACGTTATTACCTTCTGTGTCTTCAATAACACCTGGCTGGGCAGGTAAAAACTTTTGTAAAAAGTCTTTAAACTTACGTTCACCAATAAAGCAAATACCAGTACTGTCTTTTTTGTCATGTGTGATTAAATCTTGCTCTTCAGCTATACGACGAACTTCTGGTTTGGCTATATCACCAACAGGGAATAGCGTTTGAGCAATGTGTTCATGGCTTAAGGTGTATAAAAAGTAGCTTTGATCTTTGTTGTTATCTAAACCACGGCACATTACATATTTGTCGTCCCGAAGCTCACGGCGTACATAATGGCCTGTCGCAATAAAGTCGGCTCCGAGTGCTTGTGCAGCAAATTCTAGAAAGGCTTTAAATTTGATTTCCTTGTTACACATAATATCGGGGTTAGGTGTGCGGCCTGCTTTATATTCTTCTAAAAAGTATTCAAATACGTTATCCCAATATTCAGCTGCAAAGTTAACAGTATGAAGTTCTATCCCTAACTTGTCACATACAGCTTGCGCATCTTTTAAGTCTTCTGCAGCGGCACAGTACTCGTCATTGTCGTCTTCTTCCCAGTTCTTCATAAACAGGCCTTCTACTTGATAGCCCTGTTGTTGTAACAAATATGCAGATACAGAAGAATCAACACCGCCGGACATACCAACGATGACTTTAATGTGACTATTTTCGCTCATGAATAATTTCGCTTATACAGATTACTGTTAACTTGGAAAGGTGGCGATTATAGCATGTATTTTGTTTCTGCTTAAAGAGACTAACAAGGCAAACCTAACAATTAGTGGGTATTTTATTAATATAATAAATAGCTAAGTTACCTAAGGCGCTAACACAATATTGTTTTGAGCAAATTTGATTCCAATTCAATGGTTAAAAAAAATAAAACATGAGTCTCTTATTAGAAATTTAATAATAAGTTCTTTTAAAGTGATTAGAGTATAGATACACTCATTAGTAATAAAGTTTGATGGGTTAGCCCATTTAACAAGCTGTAAAATATAATCAATGGAATGAGTATATGAATCACGCATACAAAATTAATAAAATTAGATCGTTCGTAGAACAAAACAAACATCAAGTAAATCTCATTTCTAATAAGCTTTTAATCATAAATTTGTTAGACTTAAAAAAGTCAGCTTTTCACCTTTTTTATGAATTAATACAACTTAAACACGCCCAATCCCATCATCAAATTAGTGATTTGTTTAATTTAATTAAGCACACTACAGAAGTGAATAGTCTGGAAATGCAGCTTTTGGATAAATTAGAACATTGGTGGCTAGAATGGGATTTTGCTATACAAATGCACGAACAATTAAGTGCTGAAAGCAAAGAAATGCCGATGAGCTTTTTATCCCGCAGTACCTTAAACCCAATGCGAAAGCATGAGATAAGTCATTATGCTAAGTTATTTTCAGTCCTCCCTATGCCGGTGTGTAATGTGTGTAGTAAAACTGGCGATATCCTCAGGGTAAACCAACGGTTTGTAGATGTGTTTGGTTATACTGTTGAGGATGTGCCTAACCTTCATGCATGGTGGAAAAAGGCCTACCCAGATCCTCAATATAGGTTACAAGCTCAAAATCTATGGTCTGAAGCTTTGAAAAAAGCGAAGAGTAATAATGACGATATACCAGCCAATAACTACACTGTTGCACGAAGTGATGGCACACAAGTGGTTATGGAGGTGTCGGGGATAAATATTGGCGAAGAATTTTTAGCCGTATTTAAAGATGCAACCGAACGAATAGAGGCTGAGGATATTTTAAGGGATATGGCATTTTTGGATTCATTAACCAAAATTGCTAATAGGCGTCGATTTGATGAAAAACTAGCCCATGAATTTGATAAAGCCAAGGAATGCGAAGGGGCAATATCCTTAATAATTATTGATGTTGATTTTTTTAAACAGTTTAACGACCGCTACGGTCATTTAGCAGGGGACGCTTGTTTATACGAAGTGGCTCAAACTATTGCATCGACTGTAAACCGTCCTGAGGACTTTGTTGCCAGATACGGTGGTGAAGAGTTTGTTGTGTTACTTCCTGATACGGATAGGGAAGGTGCACTATTTATTGCTGAGCAAATACAGAAGGCTGTTGAAAGCTTGGCAATTGTGCATGAAGATACATACAGCGGTTTATTGTCTGTCAGTATGGGTGTTAACTCAACAGCTAATTACGAAAACGATAAAGTATGCTTTGTTAAAGGAGCCGATAGCGCACTGTATTATGCAAAAGACCAAGGCAGAAACTGTATTGCACTATACTCTCAAAGTTAAATTAATTGTTTGTTCCCTACATGGGGTAGGTAAGGGCTTAGGTAGAACGCAGAAGTTTTGCTCTTTTTTTACTTATCCGTACATGGCCGCAACTCACAAAAATAACACAGGAGCAATTAGACCCCACGTCACTATGTAAGCTCTCTATACAGAGCAAACTTTAAAACACATCATCAACATGCCTTAATTTTTTATTAGTTATAAATAGTATCTAGGCTTAATGGCGGACGCGTTATCGCGTCATCAATGCATTTTTGAACGAGCGGGCTTCGTAGTGCTAGATACTTAATCTGTTCAAGGTTGAACCAGTGAGCACTTATAATATCTTTATCAATTGGATTGAGTTGTTGGCTGGTGCCAGTCGCATCAAATAAAAAACAAAACCTTAGGTAATGAACGCCGTTATCAGCGTATAAGTTATAAATGCCTAAAAATCCTGTAGGGGTGAGTGACAAACCTGTCTCTTCATATAATTCGCGGCTTGCTGCTTGGGCTAGTGTTTCATTCTTTTCTAAATGGCCTGCTGGTTGATTGTAGCAAAGGCGGCTAGTAAATTTATCGCGCTCTTTTACTAATAGGTATTCGTTATGTTTTTTTACGATGGCGGCTACTGTTACATTTGGCTTATGCATTAACGCTACCTTTAATGATTTTATATTCACCATTATTAATGTCGTCTAAAGTGTAATTACCTATGCTGTAACGGATGAGCCTAAGAGTTGGGTGGCCAATATGTGCTGTCATTCGACGAACTTGTCTATTTTTTCCTTCATTAATGGTAATACTGAGCCATGTGGTAGGAATAGACTTTCGTTCACGAACTGGCGGGGTACGTTGCCAAATATCAGGTTCATTAATTATTTTTACATTAGCAGGCAGTGTGAGCCCGTCTTTAAGTTCAACACCTTTACATAAAGCTTGTATTGATTGTGTAGAAGGTTCGCCTTCTACTTGGACCCAGTACGTTTTATTGGTTTTTTTATTAGGTGCTGTTAATGTATTTTGTAGTTTACCGCAGTTTGTTAGCAGTAATAGTCCTTCGCTATCGCGGTCTAATCTTCCTGCAGCGTATACATCTTTAATAGGAATAAATTCAGCTAGCGTTTTTCTGTCTGCATCGTCGGTAAACTGGCAAAGTACATCGAAAGGCTTGTTAAAAAGTACAATTTTTTTGTCTTTAGCGTCTATTTGAGGTTTTATTTCTCTTTTGTTTGTAGGCTTTTTAATTGCACTTCTAGAATAGGTACGACCCGTATTGCGCTTATTTGAGGAGGCGGGTGTTTGCTTGTTACTTGATTTACTTCTCATTAAATACACCTGGCTGGTTTTGGTAATCCAGCAATTTTTGTCGCTTGTTTAGCCGGGCCCTTTGGGAACAACTTATAAAGATAAATACTATTGCCTTTATCTTCTCCGAGTGCTTTAGCCATTGCCTTTACAAGCATGCGGATGGCTGGGCTTGTGTTGTATTCAATATAAAATTCGCGGACGAAGTTAATCACCTCCCAGTGTTGTTCGCTAAGCGATATATTTTCTTGCTCTGCAATAAGGGGGGCTAGTTGCTTAGACCATTGTGTATGGTCAAGTAAGTAACCTTGCTTATCGGTTTCGATTATTTGTTCGTTAAATTCAAGCATGGATTACCAAGTAATTAATTGCGTAGAGGTTAAAGTAAGCGCTACAAACTCGTCGTAGCTAATGGGAGTGTCGTTGTGTGATAACTTAATTGCGCGAACGTGTGCGTCCTCTTCAAGTACTAAAAGAGCGTCTGAAAACTGTTTAAATTGTTTACTAGCAAAGCACGCGTCACCTAAAAGTAATACCCGGTCATCAAGACTAATTAAGTTCTCTAATTGATTAGCTGAGTAATAATTTAAAGGTTTTGAAAAAATATGTAGCGTGCTCATAAGGTCACCACATGATGTTGTTTTTTAATAAGTGTTTGTTGTTCATTAAATGTCATTGTGTGTGCGTCTATGAGTAAATCAGTTTTGCTTAAACCATAATCAAGAAGCGACTTTTCGCATACATAGATGTTCTCTACGTCATAAATTTCAAGCGTTTTTATGTTTTTAAAAAAATCTTTTATACCTATTGTAGAAGGGGTTTGATGTTTTTTTAAAGCTAAAACGGCGGGGCCGCTAAACAACCAACTGATATTTTGATCGACAGCTGCAAAAATTAGCGTCATATCGAGCGCGTCTCGCAGGTTTAGATCATCAAAGGGACTGCTTTGACTCATTACTAATACATTAATCATTTAAATTGCACCCATTTATCAGCGTCGCTTGCAAGCATTGCAAACTCCGCTAAACCTGCCACAGAAAACACGCCTGTATTTGATGTATCTAGGCCTCTTTTTTCTGCAGCGGTTACACACAGCATAAGATTAATATTTTGACTTGATAGCTGCTGCCATAATGCGCCAATTTGAAGCTCATCAGAGGCTAAGTCAAAATGTGTTGATGCATGATAAACGCCTTGCTGGTACAAAAATATTGCGTCTATGGTGTGCCCTTGAGATAAACACGCATTAGCAAACTTAATTATACGTTGGCTGGTGTCGTGATCTGATGGTGGTGTGTGTAATGAAAGAACAAATCGTGCCAAAACAATTCCAATAAAAAAGCCCCAATAAAGGGGCTATTTTAACAGAACTATTTAATTAGTCATCACTTGCGCCAAGTAGGTGCAGTAATGAAGTAAATAGATTGTACACATTCAGGTATAAAGATACTGTAGCGCGAATGTAGTTAGTTTCTCCGCCGTTAATAATGCGGCTTGTATCAAATAAAATTAAGCCAGACATAATTAATACAACAGCAGCGTTAAGCACCATAAACATTAAAGAGCTGCCGATGAATATGTTAAGAATGCTTGCAACAATAACAACAATTAGGCCAACGGTTAAAAAGCCGCCCATAAAAGAGAAGTCTTTTTTGGTGTTAAGCGCATATGCAGATAGACCAAAGAAAATAAGTGCCGTTGAACCAAGTGCTTGCATAATCAGCATTGGGCCATTAGGCATGGCAGCGTAATGGTTTAACATTGGGCCTAAACCGGCTCCCATTAAACCAGTGAAAGCAAATACCCAAAATACACCAGATGCGGTGTCAGCTTTTTTGTTTACAACAAATAGTAAACCAAACGAAACCAGTGTGAACACAATTCCCATAAAGTAAGGTAATTGTAGTGCCATTGAGATACCAGCCGTTACTGCACTGAATGCCAGTGTCATCGCTAGTAAAAAGTAGGTATTTTTAAGTACCTTGTTTGTTTCAATGGTAGACATTACCGGTTTAGCGGTATTGTACGATTGATTAAACGCCATTGTAGAGCTCCTTTAAGTGAAACGTGTGTTTCGATAATTTAACTAAAATTAGATTACCAACTCTTATATGTTTGGGCAAACCTTTGTGGATCAATAGACATTAATTTTTTAATTAAAGTTCATTTAAGCACCAAGAAGAAAGTTTTTGTTTTATCTTTGAACAAATCAATTGTTTTTTAAGCACTTAAACAATTTTTTAAAAAAAAAGCTTCACAAAGCCAACGGGTTTCCCTATTATGCAGGCCGTGCGGAGAGATGGCAGAGTGGTCGAATGCACCGGTCTTGAAAACCGGCATAGGTTTGTAGCCTATCTAGGGTTCAAATCCCTATCTCTCCACCATTTATTACAATAATTATGAGTACACTCTTACTTGTAATTTATAGCACTTTTGGAGAGATGGCAGAGTGGTCGAATGCACCGGTCTTGAAAACCGGCATAGGTTTGTAGCCTATCTAGGGTTCAAATCCCTATCTCTCCACCATTATATTAAAGCCCGCTAAACAGCGGGCTTTTTTGTTTTTTTAGATTTAACTATTAATTGAAATCAGCATTCATGTTTAATTAATTTTAAAATTAAACATGAATGCTGATGACATCAAATAATTCTTCTGTTTAACATCTGCAGAATGAATCACCTGTCTTGTTATTTAAACGCAATAACTTTACCTTTATTAAAATTACTTCCCAAGAACGATAGGTCGTTCGTCGTTTAATGTGTTTTATTTTTGAGCGTAATTTACGACCATAGTCTCTGTTTCTAACTTTGGGTTCTTGGTGCATGCTTATTAGTAAAGTATATGTGTAATTAAGGACTATTAAATGAAACACCAATTAGCAAAAAGCGTTGCGCTTTCATTACTTTCTCCTGTTATTGTGGGTAGCTTACTAGGAGTCTACTATTCGGTAACCTTACAAGGTGAATTTGTCTCAATATTTTTCTCTTTATTAATGACGGCTATTTCTAACGCACATATTGTTGGGTTAACAATGGCTGCATTTGTTGTCCCTGGCTATTTATTAATGTTTAAATATTCAAAAGTAAACTACTCAGGTGTTTTAACGCTTGGTTTAGTTGGTGGGGCTATTTTTAGTTTTCTACTGAGTGCATCTACAGGCGAAATATTTTTGATTAATAGCGTTATGTCGGCAATAGCGGCAGGGCTGTTTTTATTTGGTCTTCGTAAAACTTCAAAATCATAATCGCGTCTTTATTAACCAAGGACGCTTTTAAACTACGGAAATTCCTTTTTTTTACCTGCAAAAGGTTCCAATTTTTCACCACAAAGAGTACCTTTAGCTACTGTATGTTTAATAAGAAGTAGTTTGGTATGCAAAAGCACGATTTTTACCAGTCATTAGTTAAACAAACTGAATCGCTGATTGCCGGTGAGTCGAATGTAATTGCTAATATGGCAAATATAAGCGCGCTGTTATTTACCTCTTTAGATGATGTAAATTGGGCGGGCTTTTACTTTATTGATTCGCCGTCAGAATTAGTGCTAGGCCCATTTCAGGGTAACCCAGCATGTATCCGTATTCCAGTTGGAAAGGGTGTATGTGGAACGGCTGCAGCTACGTTGCAAACACAACTAATTGAAGATGTTCATGCCTTCGATGGGCATATTGCCTGTGATGCAGCATCGAACTCTGAGATTGTTGTACCTATCATGAAACATGGTAAAATATTTGCAGTGCTAGATATTGATAGTCCTAGTATTTCTAGATTTGACACTGATGACAAAGCGGGATTAGAAGCATTGGTTAAATGCTTTGAGGCTAGCTTGTAATGAAAGATTTGCTAAATGTTCAAGACTACCTGTTTGCTTTACAAGATGTAGGCGACTGGGAAGGCGAAGAAGAACATGTAGCGGAAACGCTCAATGATTTGATTCACATTGCTTGGGACAAACTCCCAGATGATTTAGATTGTGAATCAATCGATGAAATAATAAATGGTATTTGGGAACACCTTCGAGGTGATATGGCTGTACTTGAAGCCGATTTCGAAGAACTGGTCGACTGGGTAATACACTATGTTGATTCGTCCCTTGATGAAAAGATGTGAAAAATAGGTTCTAAAATGGAAACCACAAACAAGCTAAAAGATATTAATGAAGTATTGGAATTCTTGTACCAAGAATTTCCACAATGTTTTAAACAAAAAGACGGTATCAAACCGCTTAAAGTCGGTATTTTTAAAGATATTGCTGAGCGTATTGAAGGGTCTGAAAAAGTAAGCAAGACTCAAGTTCGTCAAGCACTAAGAAAATACACGTCTAACTGGCGTTATTTAGAAGCTGTGACAAAGTCGGAGTTTCGTATTGACCTTGATGGTAATCAAGGTGAAAAAGTTGAGCAAGAGCATATTGACCATGCTCAAAAAGCATTAGAAGAAAGTCGTGCAAAAATGGCTAAGCGCAAAAAACAACAGCGTCCACGTCAAGACTCAGATTCTAAAAACTTTAAGAAAAAACCAGCACATGCAAGTAAAGGTGCAGATAAAAACGCGTCGGCTAACAAACCAGCTAAAGCTGCACCTGCTAAACGTTCAGGTAAAATTGAACCTTTACCAGCGACAGAGGTCAAGGTTAATAACAAGGTTAAGGTTAAACTAGGCCAAGCACTTGTAAATGCAGTAATCACTGAAGTAAACAAAGACGACGTTCATGTTGAATTAGTGACTGGTATGCAAGTTAAAACCAAAGCAGACAGCTTATACACTATATAAGCTGTACATAAATTAAGGAGTTTGTATGAGTAAAAAGTTTACGCTCATTCCGGTAGTTGCAGCCCTGTTCTCAGGTTCATTATTTGCTGCTGTAGAGCCTGTCACAATTGATGATTTACCTCTACTCAAGCAAGAAAGTCAACATGGTACTGCCAGTAAACGCGTGGCAAGCTTATTTACTCGTTCACACTATATCCCGGTTCGATTTAACGATGAGCTCTCTAGTAGAGTGTATGATCGTTACATCGAATCCCTTGATTTTAATAAAAGCGTTTTTTTAGCCAGTGATATTGCATCGTTTGAGCAATATCGCGATAGCTTTGACAACGCTTTAACAACCGGCAAACTAGGCTTTACGTTTGATATATTTAATTTAAGCCTAAAGCGCCGTTTTGAGCGTTACGAATATTCACTTTCTTTACTAGAAAATGAAATGACGTTTGAGAAACCAGATGAATACTTTTTTGATCGTGAAGATGCAGCCTGGCCAACATCGCAAGCTGAGCTAGATGAAATTTGGCGTGAACGCGTTAAGTACGATGCACTACGTTTAAAAATGACAGGTAAAGATTGGGAAGGTATTAAAGAGGTTCTCACTAAGCGATACAAAAACGCAGAAAAACGTTTAGTTCAATCAAACTCAGAAGATGCCTTTCAAATTGTTTTAAATTCTTTAGCTCGCTCAATTGAGGCGCATACGTCTTACCTATCACCAAGACGTGCTGAACAATTTAAAATGGATATGGACTTAGAGCTTGAAGGGATTGGCGCAGTGCTAACTCCTGACGAAGATTACACCGTTATTCGTAGTCTTGTTCCCGGCGGTCCAGCGGATAAAACAGAACAAATTAAAGCCGATGACCGAATTATTGGTGTAGCACAAGAGGGTGAAGATTTTACTGACGTTATTGGTTGGCGTTTAGACGATGTTGTAGATTTAATTAAAGGGCCAAAGGGCACTAAAGTACGTTTACAATATTTAAAAGGGGCAGATGCTCACGGCACACCTAAAGTTGTCGAAATTACTCGTGATAAAATCCGACTTGAAGACAGAGCTGCCAAGTCAGAAGTGTTCGAAGCTAAATATTCTGATTTAACAAGCAAAATTGGGGTTATTGAAATCCCAGGTTTTTACAATAACCTATCTAAAGACGTCAAAGTTGAGTTAGCTAAATTAAAAGAGGCTAAAGTAGACGGTATTATTATCGACTTACGCCAAAATGGGGGGGGCTCTTTATATGAGGCTACTCAGCTTTCTGGTTTGTTTTTTGACCAAGGGCCTGTTGTACAAATACATACATTGAACAACAGAATTGAAGAACAAAGGGATCGTGATGGCGTTACTTATTACGACGGCCCTTTAACGGTTTTAGTTGACCGTTACAGTGCTTCTGCTTCTGAGATTTTTGCCGCTGCAATGCAAGATTATGGTCGCGCTGTTATTATTGGCGAACAAACGTTTGGTAAAGGCACTGTGCAGCAACATAAAGGTCTTGCAAGAGCATATGATCTTTACGATAACCCACTAGGTAGCGTGCAATACACCATAGCGAAGTTTTACCGTATTAATGGCGGCAGTACTCAGCACAAAGGTGTTATTCCTGATATTTCTTTTCCATCAGCGATAGACCCTGCTGAGTGGGGTGAAAGTAAACAAGATAATGCATTACCATGGGATAGCATTGTAAAAGCAAAATATAACAAGTTAGGAAACTTAACACCTGTTATTCCGTATCTTGAAAAACAACATAAAGATCGGATTAAATCTGAGCCAGAATTTGGTTACGTGTTTGACGATATTGCGTTTTACAATGAAGAAAAAGATCGTAAAACAATTCCTTTAGTTGAAGCTTCTCGCATTAAAGAAAAAGAAGAGGGCGAAGCGCGTGCATTAGTACGTACAAATGAACGCTTGAAACGATTAGGTAAAGACCCTGTTGAAAACCTAGATGATGTACCCGAAATTATTGATGAGCTTGACCCTTTCCTTGAAGAGGCAGCCTTAATAACTCAAGATTATATAAATTTTGGGCGTATAGCCAAAAAGTAAAACTGGTTTTACCACTATAAAAAAGGCGCTTATGCGCCTTTTTTGCTACCTATCACTGCCTAAATTGTTATAATCTCTAACTATTAAAAATTGAGCCAGCTTAGTAATGCTCAGTTAATACGCACTAAGTGCTAAAAATAATAATTAAACACGCTGTATGTGTGTAGGAGTCTCAACCTTGAACCCATTGGATGATAAACCAGTCAAATCCGCCTCATTCCTTGATGCATTAATTCCCATTTCAGTTTTAATTTGTTTGTTAGGGGCCGCGGTTTATTTATTTGGCGACAATTCGTCATCTGGACCAAACCAAATTGCACTTTTATTTGCAACCTTTGCAGCTGCTCTCATTGGCCTAAAAAACGGCTACACTTGGAAAAAGCTTGAGCAAGCCATGATAGAAGGTATAACGCTGTCACTTGGCGCTATACTCATTTTATTAATGGTAGGCGCATTGATAGGTACTTGGTTGTTATCTGGCACAGTACCAACGTTAATTTATTATGGTTTGCAAGTAATTAACCCTAGTTGGTTTTATGCCGCAAGTTGTTTGATTTGTGGCATTGTAGCTATGAGTATTGGTAGTTCGTGGACCACTGCAGCTACAATTGGTGTTGCTTTGTTAGGTGTTGCCACAGGCCTTGGCTTAGAGCAGACGGTTACAGCTGGTGCTGTTATATCAGGTGCGTATTTTGGTGATAAACTAAGTCCACTCTCTGAAACAACTAACCTAGCACCCGCTGTGGTTGGGTCTGACTTATTTGAACATATTCAGCATATGCTATGGACAACAGTCCCTAGCTTTGTGATTGCACTCATTATATTTATATTTATGGGCTTTAATGCAACGGCTTCTAATGAGGCCGGGCGCTTAGACGAAATTACGTTAATTTTGGAGCAAAATTTCAACATTGGTTTTGAGATGCTTATTCCTTTAATTGTACTTTTAGTGTTAGCAATTAAAAAAATGCCTGCTTTTCCTGCTATTTCTATTGGTGCTGTGGTTGGTGCTGTTTGGGCAATGTTATTTCAATCTGACCTAATTGGTTCTCAAATAGATATTTCCCAGGGCCAAGTGGTTGGGTATTTTAAATTGGTATGGACGACATTTTTTGACGGCTTTAGTATTGATACCGGTGATGACAAAATGGATTCACTACTTAGCGGTGGCGGTATGGCGGGCATGTTGACAACTACCTGGTTAATTATGACTGCGTTAATGTTTGGCGCAATTATGGAAAAAACGGGCCTGTTGGATATTTTTGTAAAAAGTATTTTAAAAATAGCGAAAAGTACCGGCTCTTTAATTGCCTCTACAATTGCAACATGTATTGGCACCAACCTTATTGCAGCTGATCAGTATATCGCTATTGTGGTTCCTGGACGTATGTTTAAAGACGAATATAAAAAGCGTGGTTTAAAGCCAGTTAATTTATCTCGCACCTTAGAGGATGGCGGTACGATTACCAGCCCGCTTATTCCTTGGAATACCTGTGGTGCTTACATGCAAAGTGTACTTTTAATAAACCCTTTCGATTACGCGCTTTATGCTTTCTTCAACTTAATTAATCCCGTTTTAGCTGTTATATATGCTTACCTTGGTATTAAAATTTTACGTATTAAGCCGAAACAATCTGCCTAAATTTAGTAGCGCCTTTATTGATAAAGGCGCTACTTTGGAGTAAATATGACTAACTCAAAGACACCTCAAGCTCAATATCTCAAAGACTATAAAGCCCCTAATTTTTTAATTGACCATACAGACCTAACTTTTGATCTTCAGCCTACAGCTACAACGGTAATAAGCGTACTTACCTTAACACGTGTTAGTGGCGGTCAATCACCTCTAATACTTGATGGCATAGATTTACGGTTAATTTCCTTATCGATAGATGCGCTTGAGCTAACAGATTACAGTGTTGTTGACGAACAGCTAGTCATTAATAACCTACCAGAGCATTGTAAATTACGTATTGTGACTGAGATATCTCCTGAGACGAATACGTCTTTAGAAGGTCTCTATCTGTCTGGTGGAGCATATTGTACACAGTGTGAGGCACAGGGATTTAGAAAGATAACATACTACATGGATCGCCCTGATGTGTTGTCGACGTTTGATGTGACTATTGTTGCAGATTTAAAGTATACGCATTTGTTGTCTAATGGTAACCAAGTTGATACCGGTAAGACATCCGACGGCCGTCATTTTTCTAAATGGCAAGACCCATTTAAAAAACCTAGCTATTTGTTTGCATTAGTTGCCGGTGATTTTGATGTATCAAAGGATACGTATACAACAAAAAGTGGTCGAAAAATTGATTTAGCTTTATTTGTAGACAAGGGTAATTTGTCTAAAACACCTCATGCGATGCAATCACTTAAAAAGTCTATGCAATGGGATGAAGAGCGTTTTAATCTAGAATATGATCTTGATATATATATGATTGTAGCCGTAGATTTTTTTAATATGGGTGCGATGGAAAATAAAGGCCTAAACATATTCAATAGTAAATGTGTTTTGGCAAATCAAGAAACAGCAACAGATAAAGATTACCATACCATTGAGTCTATAGTGGGTCATGAATACTTTCATAACTGGACTGGTAATCGTGTTACCTGCAGAGATTGGTTTCAGTTATCACTTAAAGAGGGGCTAACTGTATTCAGAGATCAAGAATTTAGTAGTGACCTAGGTTCGCGCGCGCTCAACCGCATTGATGCTGTAAAGGTTATGCGAACTCACCAGTTTAGCGAAGACGCAGGACCTATGGCGCACCCTATACGGCCTGAAAAAGTTATTGAAATGAATAACTTTTATACCGTAACAGTTTACGACAAGGGGGCTGAAGTAATAAGAATGATGCATACCTTGCTTGGTGAGGATAACTTCCAAAAAGGTATGGCCCTTTACTTTAAACGCCATGATGGCCAAGCTGTTACATGTGATGACTTTGTCAGTGCTATGAGTGACGCATCGGGTGTTAATTTAGAGCAATTTAAGCGTTGGTATAGCCAGGCAGGCACGCCTCGTTTAAATGCTATAGAGCATTATGATAGTGCCTCTAATACATACACACTAACCATAGAACAAAATGCACCCGTTAATCAGCCCGATAACGCACCTTTGCACATCCCGTTTGCAATTGAGTTGTTAGACGAATCTGGTAATAGCATCGAACTACAGTACAAAGGCTTAAAAGTAAGTAATGTACTTAATGTTACCGATACAAAGCAGCGATATATTTTTGATAATGTAACTTGCAAACCCGTTGCCGTTTTATCAGAAGATTTTTCAGCACCGTGTATTTTGACTCAACAAACAACTGAGCTAGAGCTTTTGCATATCATGCGTTTTGCACGAAGTGATTTTTCACGTTGGGATGCACAACAGCAATTGTTCATAAAAGCAGTAAAAACAGCAATTAACTCTGATATACAATTTCAATTGAGTGACGAAATAATTGAAGCCTTGCGTGTGTTGATCGTATCAAAACAAGGCGATTTAGCGTTAATTGCTGAGCTATTAAAACTTCCTAGCTTTGACACATTAGCTGCTGAATTTGAAATTATTCCTGTTGATGAAATTATTCGCGTTGTAGCACAGTTCGAAGTGCAAATTGCCACAAGCCTTAATGATGAGCTGACAGCATGTTTTGGTTCATTACATGACGATGGTAGCATAAGTGCTGAAGCGGTTGCTGTGCGCTCACTGCAGCAAATATGCCTGCATTATCTTGCAAAGGTTCCAAGTAAACAAACAGATAAATTTATTAAACGTGCTGCTAGCTCATCAAATATGACCAATGTGTTGGGTTCGCTTAGCGCTGTGGTAAAAGCTTCTCATGAGCTTTGTGATGAATTACTGTCGCACTTTGATAGTCAGTGGCGACATGATGTACTTGTCATGGACAAATGGTTTGCGCTTCAAGCAATGCAAACTGGTGAAGACGCAATTATTAACATTAAGTCATTATACGAACACCCAAGTTTTGATTTTTTAAATCCTAATAGAGTGCGTGCTTTAGTCGGTAGCTTTAGTTATTTTAATACTCAGCAATTTCATCGAGCGGACGGGCAAGGGTATGAATTGCTAGGTGATTTACTTGTTAAGCTTAATGCAATAAATCCACAAAATGCGTCAAGAATGTTAACACCGTTTATGTCTTGGAGGCGTTATGATAAAACACGTTCAGCACTTATGAAAACGCAATTGGAACGTTTATCTAATTTAGATGGACTAAGTGACGACTTATTCGAGAAGGTTGAAAAAGCGCTTAATTAAATGCTTGAATATTATTTTAATTTAAGATTGAGCTATAACGACTGCATGGATTATTACCACGGTCGATATAGTTCTGTCCAAGTGGTTGAAGAGGGTGGGAAGTCAATTCGGTTTTCTGCCGATCATTTAAGACCATTTGTTACAAGCTTGGGTGTAAGAGGGCGTTTTAGAATGTTACTCACCCCTGAAAATAAATTTATTCGTATTGAACGAGTGGCTTAGAGCGCTATTTTTATGTTATAAAATCATAGAAATATTGTCTTTTTGTTAATTTCAATTTGTTCTATTGTTAAATAACGTGTATAAATTATCTGGTATGACGTCTTACCAATACGTAAACGTCAGCTGACACACTATATTTATGACAGATTGAATGCGACTATTTGTAATTAATACAATTCGCTTCTATCGTTACGATTACACTAAAAACAATAACTTGATCACACAATATGACCCGCGACAGGGGGGAACCACAATGATAAGAAGATCGCTTTTTGTTAAAAACAAAATCGCTATAGGTTTAGCAGCCGCTAGTTTAGCTTTAACTACAGCAAGCTCACAGGCTGTAACATTTGACGCCGGAGGCTTTGACATAACCTTCGATTCTACATTTTCGTACGGCCAGAGTATTCGTGTAGAAGACCGAGACTTTGGTTTAATAGGTAAAAGCAACAACCCCGCATTTAATTGGACAGGATACAATCCTGCTGTAAATACTATTTATTCTTCGCAAGATGTTTGGGCTCAGCCTGGCTCTTACTCTAATAATGGTGATGCTGGTGACCTTAATTTTGACAGCGGTGATTCGTTTTCAAAATTATTGAAAGGTACACATGATCTTTCAATAAACAAAGACAACTACGGTCTATTCACTCGCTTTATGTATTTTTATGATTTTGCCCTGATGGATGGTGACTTTGCCTACGCAAATCCTACATCAGCTCAAAGCGTAGATCCTTGTGATGATGAAGATACAAAAGAACAAAGCTGTGCAGATATTCGCTTATTAGACGCGTTTGTTTGGGCTGACTTTGATTTAAACGAAGGCAAAAACCCATTATCAGTCCGACTTGGCCAACAAGTAGTTAACTGGGGTGAAAGTACACTTATATCTCATGGTATAAATGTGAACCCTGTAGATATCGATAGATTGAAAGCGCCAGGCGCAGAGCTTAAAGAAGCATTTATTCCTGTTGGTATGCTTTGGGCATCATTGGGCATTACAGATAACATCACCCTAGAAGGTTTTTATCAGTACCAATGGCATGAGACTCGCTTGCCAGCTGCAGGAACTTATTTTTCTACCAATGACTTTGCAGCAGAAAATGGTTACCAACAAAACGTTCAGCTAGGCTTTACGTCTAACCCTGATATAGATGTTGCATTTTTAACTGAAAGTTTAAATAACTTAACTGCAACCTATGCTCAAGTAGCTGCGGCTCAGGGTATTGATCCTACAAGTGCAGAAGGCCAAGCTCTACTAGCTAATATGTACCTAGCGCACCCAACCAAGGTTGCACTTAAAGGTAAAGGTAGTAACGGTAAAACTGAACCAGATGATGGTGGTCAATATGGTTTACGATTAGGCATATTTTTACCCGAGTGGAATGACACTGAAATTGCGCTTTACCACGTAAATTACCACAGCCGTCGTCCTCTTATTTCAGGGCGTGTATCTAATTTTTCTCAAGCTGCCATTGCACAAGATTTAGCAATGATTTCTACAACAGAAATCACTGATGATAATGTTGCTGACTTAGTTGCATTTTCTAAAGCTGAGAATGAATACCCTGAAGATATAAAACTTTATGGTGTGAGCTTTAATACGACTATTGGCGAGACTGCGTTTGCAGGTGAATTTGCTTTTAGACAAGACGAGCCTCTGCAAATTGATGATGTAGAATTACTTTACACAGCAATGCCTGAACAGCTAGCCGTTGCTGGTATTCGTCCTGATTTTGCCGGTATTTCGCAAATGAGTATTGGTGATGCAATCAGTTCTGTAGGTCCAGGTGAAGTTGCAAAAGGTTATATTGAACGTGATACCTCACAAATTCAGTTTACTGCAACGCATTTATTTGGCCCGTCATTAGGAGCTGACAGTTGGGCTGTGGTAGGTGAAGTGGGCGCCGTTAAAATTCACGATATGCCAGATTACGATGAAATGCGTTTAAATGTGTCAGGTACTGGTCGAAGTGGTGTTATCACTGGCCCAGGTACAACAGATTACTCAACGTTGCATTTAGGTCTTTCAAATGGTCCTGAAGAAAAGTCGTTTGCAACGGGTTCATCGTGGGGTTACCGACTAATTGCTAAGGGTGACTATTTTAACCTTTACAACGGTATCAACTTTTCACCTCGCTTTGTATTTTCACATGACGTAAATGGTAACACACCTGATCCTATGTTCTTGTTCATTGAAGATCGGAAGTCACTAGGTGCTACTATGAACTTTAACTACCAAAATGCGTGGTCACTTGATGTGAGCTACAACTCATTTTGGGGCGGTGGTGGTGTAAATACCTTCTCAGACCGCGATTACGTTTCTTTTAACTTAAAATATTCTATTTAGGGGTAACATTATTATGCTTAAAAAACCTACCCTCATTGCAGCAGCTTTTGCTAGCTTGTTTGCAAGTAATGCTGCTTTAGCAAAACTATCAGCTGAAGAAGTTGCACGTTTAGGTCAAGACCTAACTCCTATGGGCGCCGAGAAAGCGGGTAACGCTGACGGCTCTATTCCTGCGTGGAATAACGGCATTACTGCTGCTCCAGCAGGTTACGAAGCAGGTATGCATCACCTTGACCCTTTTTCAAGTGACAAAGTACTTTTTACAATTGACAAAACAAACATCGATAAATACAAGGCAAACTTGAGCCCGGGTCAGATTGCTTTATTTGAGGCTTACCCAGACACGTTTAAAATGCCAGTGTATGAAACACGCCGATCAGCGTCTTACCCTCAATTTGTTTATGATGCAACTAAAGAGTTTGCACCTACTGCTGAATTAATTGAAGGCGGTAATGGGATTAAGAACACAGCTATTGGCATTCCATTTCCAATTCCTAAAACAGGTTTAGAAGCAATTTGGAACCATTTACTTCGCTTTAGAGGTGAGTCAATTGAGCGTTTTGGTGGTCAAGCAGCACCTACAGCATCAGGTTCTTACAACTATGTTGGTTTTGATGAACAACTACTTGTTAAATACTCTGATCCAAGTGCTACACCTGCTGAGCTTCAAGACTCAAACATTTTGTTTAAATTTAAACAAAGCGTTACTCAGCCAGCTCGCCTTGCAGGTACAGCCTTATTGGTACATGAAACAATGGACCAAATATTAACGCCTCGCCAAGCATGGACATATAACTCTGGCCAACGCCGTGTTCGTCGTGCACCAAATGTCGCCTATGATGCACCGGGTACAGCAGCAGATAGCTTACGTACTACTGATGACTTTGACATGTTTAATGGCTCGCCAAATCGCTATAATTGGACACTTAAAGGTAAGCAAGAACTTTATGTTCCATATAATAGCTACAAACTTCACAGTGACAAGCTTGAGTACGATGATATTTTAAAACCAGGTCATATAAATCCTGAGCACACACGTTATGAAAAACACCGTGTTTGGGTAGTAGAGGCTAACCTTAAAGATGATACTCGTCACATTTATAAAAAACGTGTGTTTTATATAGATGAAGATAGCTGGCAGGTAACGGTGACTGATATTTATGATAACCGTGACCAACTTTACCGTGTAGCAATGGCCTATGGTCTTAACTACTATGAAGTACCTACTCAGTGGAGTACTTTAGAGGTTTATCATGATTTGAATTCACGTCGTTACTTAGCTATTGGTTTAGATAACCAAGAAAAAATGTACGATTTCTCAAAATCATTTAATGATAACGAGTTTACATCTAGCGCATTACGCCGCGCAGGTAGATAAGTTAAAAGTAGGCACCTAGTCGCAAGCTAGGTGCCTTTTTCCTTTCTCATCGCGTTTGTCTTTCAACGCAAAAACTTTCCTCGTTTACAAAGACAAACACTCCTTTCAGTTCAAGGCGATTAAAATTTATGAAGTATTTGGTATGTGCCAGCCTGATTATAAGCAGTGCGAGTTTTGCTCAAGATACACCAAAAAACGCAATTAGTGCGCCTAATGCACAAAAAACACTATTAACAGATATTATCAATACAGGTAATGAATTAGTTGCTGTAGGTAAGCATGGCACAGTAATAAAAAGTGTAAATGGCGAAACTTGGCAACAAGCAGAATTAGTACCTACGCAAGTATTGTTGACCGCTGTCGATTTTAGTGATGAAAACAACGGTTGGGCATGTGGGCATGATGCCACAATTATTAATACCGTTGATGGGGGGAATAATTGGCAATTACAACAGGCTAAGCCTTCTTTAGATAAACCATGTTTAGACATTTTATTTAAAGATCAATTAGAAGGTTTTGCAGTGGGTGCGTATGGCATGTTTTATCATACGAAAGATGGTGGAAAACAATGGGAAAAGCGATTTTTAGATTCTTTGTTGTTCAGTGAAGACAGAGAGTACTTAAATGACTTAAAAGAAAATGATCCCGAGGGTTACGAAGCAGAAACAGCATCAATTTTGCCACATTTTAATCGAATTGAACAAACCGAAGATGGCTTAATGCTTGTTGGTGAAATGGGTTTATTAGCTCGAAGCACGGATAACGGTAACACGTGGCAGCGTCTTGAAGAAATATACCCAGGCTCTTTCTTCGCATTTAATTCAGATAATAACCAAGAGGTGGTTGCTGGGCTTAGAGGTAATGTATACAGCAAGCAGCGCGATGAGCAAGAATGGCTTCACCTTGAAAGCACTAAAGCCGCTACTATAAATAGCATTATTAATTACAATGACGAGCAGTGGTTAATGTTAGCAAACAGTGGGGTGATTTTTCACTTACAAGATGGGTTATTAACTCATGAGCAACTTGCCGACGGTAAAGCGATACTTGATGGTGTAATTAAAAATAATAAATTGGTTATGGCTACTGAAGATGGCATTAAAGTGAAGGAGTTGACCCCTTAATGCATACTATTTTAGATTTTATAGAAAAAGCGATATTCAGACATCGCTTGGTTGTGCTTATAAGTTTTGCAATTATTACTTGTTTACTTATTTTTAAAGCTACGCATATTCAACTTGATGCTTCATTTAATAAAAATATTCCCCTAAATCACGAATACATGAAAGTGTATACCAAGCACGAGAAGCAGTTTGGTGGTGCGAATAGCATTTTGATTTCTGTGTGTGATGACAGTGGTAATATATTCAATCCAGAATTTTTTACTCAATTAAAAGCAGTTCATGATCAGCTCTACTTTATACCGGGTGTTAACAGGCCACTTGTAAACTCTATATTTGCTCCTAGTGCCCGTTTTGTAGAAGTAGTTGAAGACGGTTTTGCAGGTGGTCCAATTATTCCTGCAAACTTTAAAGCAAACGAACGTGGTTTAGCCGTTGTAAAAGAAAATATAGAAAAAGCAAAAGTTGTTGGCCGTATGATTGCCAGCGACTATTCGTGTGCAATGGTAACAGCTCAGTTATTAGAAACTGATCCACAAACACAAGAAAAACTTGATACCTTAGCCTTTGCAGAAAAGCTCGAAACAGAGTTAAGAGAGCCTTTGAGCACTGATAAGGTGAGTATTCATATTATTGGCTTTGCAAAAATGGCCGGTGATATTGCAGAAGGGGCTAAAGGTGTTGTGTTATTTTTTGCAATTGCCATTGCCTTTACTTTTATTATGGTTTGGTTGTTTTGCGGTAGTTTAAAGCTCACAATTTTACCTATCGCATGCTCGATTATTGCAGTTGCATGGCAGTTGGGCTTACTTTCAAGCCTTGGCTTTGGTCTTGATCCAATGTCGATATTAGTCCCATTTTTAGTATTTGCTATTGGTGTAAGCCATGGTGTGCAAATGATTAATGCCATTGGTAAAAAAGTAAGCGAGGGAAAAAGTACTCGTATTTGTTGCCAATCGAGTTTTAGGGCGCTTTTGATTCCCGGTGGTATTGCGCTTCTATCAGACACCGTTGGTTTTTTAACTCTGTTGACGATTGATATAGGTATCATCCGAGAGCTTGCAATTACTGCTAGCTTAGGTGTTGCAGTAATTATTTTTACAAATCTAATTTTGTTGCCTGTTTGGGCATCATACATGCAGTTTGAAAATAGCATTCATATTCAATCAGGTGATGCTAACAAACCAAATATGCTTGATAAAATTAGGGATTTATTGGTAAGAGCAACCGATCCTAAAGTAGCTAAACTCATTATTGGCTTTACGCTTGTTTTATTTGCTTTAGGTTACTGGCAAGCGGATAAAATGCGAATTGGTGATTTACATGCAGGTGCGCCGTCACTTCATCAAGATGCACGTTATAACCAGGACACTTTTTTAATATCGGACAAATATACAATTTCATCAGATATTTTAAAGGTAATAGTTGAAGCTTACCCAGCAGCATGTACAGAGCATGATGTAATGGAACGTATTAGCCGTTTTCAATATAAAGTTGAAAATGTTGACGGTGTTCAATCTGCAGTTAGTTTAAGCTCGGTTGCTCAGTCTGTTAATGCGGGTTACAACGAAGGTAATTTAAAATGGCAGAGTTTGCCTCGTAATTCAGCTACATTAGTTCAATCTACTTCTCGGGTGGAAACGAGTACCGGTTTACTAAACGGTGATTGCTCTGTTATGCCTGTCATTATCTTTTTAGATGATCATAAAGCGCAAACTATTGATCGTGTTATTGCTAGCGTAAAACAGTTCGCAAATGAGGAAGGGACAGATAAACTTGCATTTAAATTAGCATCTGGCCCAGTTGGTGTTATGGCCGCTACGAATGAATCTGTTTCAGAAGCTCAAATACCGATGATGCTTTATGTATACGGTGCTGTAATTGCACTGTGTCTATTAAGTTTTAGAAGTGTCAAAGCGACCATTGCTGTTGTGCTACCGCTTTATATTGTATCAACACTTGCACAAGCGTTAATGGTGCAGCTAGAAATTGGCTTAACAGTTTCAACACTACCTGTTATCGCTTTGGGTGTGGGTATTGGTGTGGATTACGGTATTTATATATTATCGTCAATGATGGGGCAACTTAAACAAAATGTGCCGTTGTCGATTGCCTATCGCAATGCACTTATTGAACGTGGCAGTGCAGTACTATTTACCGGTATCACGCTCGCCATTGGGGTAAGTACATGGATTTTTTCAGATTTGAAATTCCAAGTTGATATGGGAATACTCCTTACCTTCATGTTTTTAGTAAATATGTTAGGCGCAGTCTTGTTATTACCTGCAATTGGTAGTCTTCTGTGGACCGACCAGAAAAAATAATGTGAATAATATTGCTCCTAAATGGCCACTATTGGCCATTTATATCTATAATTTGTGAATAGATGACCAAATAGCTGAAAAGCTTGAAATGTTTTCATCGAAAAAGCTGTTTATTAGCTGTAAAAGGGTTAGAATTTATCTGACTCCACACTAATAAATGGCTGTACAAATTCCTGCTCTTGAGCAGTAATAGATTAAGGAACATACAATGACACGAAATGAAGGCCAAGCCTCGGTTATCCTAGATAATGTCTGTAAGCTTATCCAGAAAAAAGTTCACGCTGATAATGTGTTACTCGTTGAAAAATTCGCCAAAGCCTTGTACAGCAATATGTCTAAAGAGGATTTGGCAAATCGAAACGATAGTGACTTATACGGCGCTGCACTCAGCCTTTGGAATTCGCTAGAAAAAAACACTACCGACGACGCCGTTATTCGCGTTTTCAATCCTGAAGTGGCAAAGGATGGCTGGCAGTCATCACATACTATCGTAGAAATTATTGCTAAAGACATGCCGTTTTTGGTTGATTCTGTTCGGATGGCCATGACGCGCGAAAATATCGCCTCTCACTTACTACTACATAGCCCTCTTAAAATTCAACGCGACGAGAGCTCGAAGATTTCTGGTTTATCTAACTTAAAAGCAGAGCAAGAATCTACATCAACAAAAACAGTTTTTTTTATAGAAATTGACCGTCAAACAGATTCATCTGCTATTGAGTCTTTTAAACAAGAACTCGAGTCTGTACTGGTTGATGTATCAGTTGCTGTAGAAGATTGGCAACCGATTCGCAAAAAGTTAATTGAGGTTAGTAAAGAACTACCAAAACGCCGCCACGGTAAAAACAAGAGCGAAGTAGCAGAAACTGTTGAGTTTTTAGATTGGCTAGTTAGCGACAATTTTACCCTTATGGGTTACCGACAATACGAGTTAAGTCCAGTACAAGGTGACTACCAGCTAAAAGGTAAAATGGATACAAGTCTGGGCTTGTTAAAAAATTCAACAGAAGAGCACACTCGATTATTGTCTGAGCTGCCAGAAGTAGCACGACAAGAAGCCCGCAGTAGTAATCTACTCATATTGACTAAAACAAATTCTCAGTCTCGCGTACATCGTCCAGCTTATATTGATTACGTGGGAATTAAACGTTTTGATGATGAAGGGAATGTAATTGGCGAAGATCGCTTTATAGGCCTGTTTTCATCTAATTTTTATAATAATAGCGCAGCCGACGTCCCTGTTTTAAAAAGTAAAATTACTCGCATAATGGACATGTGTGATTTTGCTAAAGGGACGCATGCCTATAAAGCTGTATTGAATATTCTCGAAACGTACCCTCGTGATGAATTAGTTCAAGCACGTGAGAATGAGTTACTTGAAGTTGCAACGGGTGTATTACAAGTACAAGAGCGAGATATGTGTCGCTTATTTGTGCGTAAAGATGCCTATGGCCGATTCTTTTCTTGCATGGTTTATGTTCCGCGTGAGCGATATAACACAGCTCTGCGCCGCGAAACTCAAGATATACTAGGCAATGCATTTAATTCCGACGAAAAAGTCGAATTTACAACTTATTTCTCTGAGTCAACACTAGCACGTACTCATTACACTGTTCGTGTGACCGACAACAATATCGAATATAATGTGAAAGACATCGAAAACAATTTAATTGAAGCAGCCCGTACTTGGGAAGACAAACTACAATCAGCGCTTCTAGAGTCTGCAGGCGAAGCGCGTGGTAATGACTTAAATCGCAAATACTGTAGTGCATTTGCGCGTTCTTACAAAGATGAAGTGTTACCGAGCGCGGCAGTAGTCGATATTGAAAAGCTAGAGCTATTGAGTGAAGAAAATAAACTTGAGATGCTTTTTTATCGCCCTCAAGAAGAGGCGAATACCAATATTGTGCGCTTGAGCTTATTCCATAAAGACGAGCCAATTCATTTGTCAGATGTAATGCCAATGTTAGAAAACTTTGGTTTACGTGTTATTGGTGAAACACCGTATTCAGTTAAAACAAGTGATGGCCGAATTAATTGGATCATGGATTTCTCTATGCTGATTGATAGCAAAGGAATGGATGATTTTGATAAGGTGTCTGCACGTTTTCGCGCAGCTTTAACTAATGTATGGAATAACCGTTTAGAAAATGACGGTTTTAACCGTTTAGTACTAATGGGCGGATTAACGGGTCGTGAAGCATCTATATTGCGTGCTTACGCTAAATATATGCGCCAAATTGGCGTAACTTTCTCTCAAACATATATTGAAAGTACGTTTGCAAACTACCCTCATATTGCGTCGCAAATTGTTAACTTATTTGCGAAACGATTTTCTGTTAAAAACCCTGCAAGTGCTAAAACGCTGGACAAGTTAATAGCGCAAATCTATCTTGAGCTAGAAAATGTAGCTAACCTTGATGATGACCGTATCATACGTTTATACGTTGATATGATTGTGGCTACGCTTCGTACTAATTACTATCAAAAAGACGCTCAAAACCAGTTTAAATCTTATGTGTCATTTAAAATTCAGCCACGTTTAATACCTGACGTACCGTTACCGTTACCTGCTTTTGAAATATTTGTATATTCGCCTCGTGTTGAAGGTGTTCACTTACGCTTTGGTAAGGTTGCTCGTGGTGGCTTACGTTGGTCAGATCGTCGTGAAGACTTCCGAACTGAAGTATTAGGCTTAGTTAAAGCACAACAAGTTAAAAATACCGTAATTGTACCTGTTGGCTCCAAAGGCGGGTTTGTTTGTAAACAGCTTCCATCAGAGCGTGATGCTTTTATTAAAGAAGGCCAAGAGTGTTATAAAATCTTTATCAGAGGTTTATTAGACATCACTGATAATATTGCTCGTGGTGAAGTAGTCCCTGCAACCGACGTTGTTCGTCATGATGAAGATGATGCTTACTTGGTAGTTGCAGCCGATAAAGGTACGGCAACGTTTTCTGACATTGCGAACGGTATTGCGAATGAATACAACTTTTGGCTTGGTGATGCCTTTGCATCAGGTGGGTCAGTAGGTTACGACCATAAAAAAATGGGTATAACAGCAAAAGGTGCGTGGGAGTCTGTTAAACGTCATTTCCGTGAGATGGACATTGATTGTCAAACAACTGATTTTACAGTGGTTGCTATTGGCGATATGGCTGGAGATGTATTTGGTAATGGTATGTTGCTGTCTGAGCACATCCGCTTACAAGTTGCATTTAACCATATGCATATATTTGTTGATCCTAATCCAGACGCCGCTAAGTCGTATGTAGAGCGTGAACGCTTATTTAATATGCCTCGCTCTTCGTGGGAAGACTACAATAAAGATCTTATTTCTGCTGGCGGTGGTATTTTCTCTCGTGCAGCGAAATCGATTAACCTTAGCCCAGAAATGAAAAAAATGTTGGGTACTAAAAAATCAAGCATGACGCCTAACGAGTTAATGAAAGCATCATTAATGATGGAGTTTGATTTACTCTGGAATGGCGGTATTGGTACATATATCAAGCACACAAAAGAGACAGATGCTGACGTAGGCGACCGTGCTAACGACGCGCTGCGTATAAACGGTAAAGAACTGGGTGCTAAAGTTCTTGGTGAGGGTGGTAACTTAGGTGCTACTCAACTTGGACGCATAGAATTTGCTGAACAAGGTGGACGCGTTAATACTGACTTTATTGATAACGTTGGTGGTGTTGCTTGTTCAGATAATGAAGTAAATATTAAAATTCTTTTAAATGGTTTAGTTGCTGAAGGTGATTTAACACTTAAGCAGCGTGATGAGCTTTTATACTCTATGACTGATGAAGTATCAGAATTGGTATTAAAAGACTGCTATCGTCAAACGCACACGCTTTCGATTACTCAATCTCGTGGTACATCGACGCTTAAAGAGAAAATCCGCTTTATTCATGCCCTTGAGAAAGATGGCAAATTAGACCGTGCTATAGAGTTTATTCCAAGCGATGAAGAACTAGCAGAGCGAGCTGCATCAGGTAAAGACCTAACGCGCCCTGAGCTTTCAGTGTTAGTTTCTTACGCTAAAATGGTGTTAAAAGATTCGCTTGTTACAGATGATATTACTGAGAATCCATATTATCGTCAGTTACTGGTTAAATCATTCCCACGTCCATTACGTGAGAAATTTAATGATGCAATGAACAATCACCCACTTCGTAAAGAAATTATAGCAACCAAGCTTGCTAATAATATTGTTAACGACATGGGCTTAAATTTCATGGTTCGTATGCATGAAGAAACAGGTGCAAGCGAAGCAGAAATTGCAATGTGTTACTCAATTGCCAGTGAAATTTTTGAAATGCGTGATACTTGGTCATCAATTAGCGCATTAGATAATAAAATACCTGCGGCAGTACAAACCGAAATGCTTTACCAACTCCGTAGAACTGTTCGCAGAGCAACACGCTGGTTCTTGCGTCATCGCAATAAATCGCAAACAATTGAGCAAGGGATTGAGTACTTCTCACCAACATTTAGTGATTTGAGTGATAACTTGACCACATACATTGTTGAAAAGGAAAGTGCTCGCATAGATCAAGCTGCAGCTAAGTTAACTGACAGTGGCGTACCAGTAGATATTGCTAAGCGAATAGTATCGTTATCTAGCTTGTTCTCGGTGATGGACTTAGCAGAAATTGCTAATAATTCACGTAGAGGCATTGCTATGGTGTCGAATACTTACTTCAAGCTTGGTGCAAGAATGGGCTTACATTGGTTCTTAGATCAAATAACCAACCAACCAGTAGCAAACCATTGGCAGGCGTTGGCACGTTCATCTTATCGAGAAGAGCTCGATTGGCAACAACGTACACTCGCACAGGTTGTATTAAACAGCTTTGAAGCAGATGAGAAAGACGTTGATTATCAAATTGATGAGTGGATGGATAAGCAAGAGTTACTACTTACTCGTTGGAAGCAAATGCTGGCTGAATTTAAAACATCACAAAGCCATGACTTTGCTAAGTTTTCTGTGGCATTGCGTGAATTAATGTTATTAAGTCACAATTGCGATACACCAGCCAAATAAAGTAGTAAGTTAACTTATTATTTATTAACTAAGTAATAAGTTAATTATTAAAAATGTTATATAATACCTCAGCCTTGTCTGAGGTATTTTTTTGTCTGTTATTTAAAGAGGAATATATTCATGTTTTACGATTTAGCTCGCCGTTTTATGTTTACCCGTGATGCGGAGTGGGCACATGAATTTGCTCTTAACAACCTAAGTCGTTTCGCTAACACACCATTGAGCGCTGCATGGTCGCAATCTGTAGCAGACAAGCCGGTTAACTTTTTAGGTCTTGAATTCAAGAATCCGGTTGGATTAGCTGCAGGATTAGATAAAAACGCAGACTGTATAGATGCATTTAGCCAAATGGGTTTTGGTTTTATTGAAGTGGGCACTGTTACACCTCGTCCGCAAGCAGGTAACGACAAGCCTCGTATATTTCGATTACCAGAATCAAACGCTATTATTAATCGTATGGGCTTTAATAATAAAGGCGTTGACAACCTTGTTGCTAACGTAAAAGCAGCAAAATACAACGGTATTTTAGGTATTAATATTGGTAAAAATAAAGATACGCCTAATGAGCAAGGTAAAGACGATTATATACACTGTATGAGAAAAGTTTTTGAGCATGCTTCTTATATTACCGTAAATATTTCTTCACCAAATACACCGGGCCTAAGAGATTTACAATACGGTGCAGCACTGGATGATTTATTGCAAAGCCTGAAAAATGAGCAACTAGATTTAATTTCAAAACATAATAAGCAGGTTCCAATGCTTGTTAAAATTGCGCCAGATCTTGATCCTATTCAAATAGAGCAGGTGAGTGAATCACTACTAAATAATAAAATAGACGGGGTAATTGCAACTAATACAACACTGGAACGGGGTGATGTTATTGGCCAACAGTATGCAGACGAGGCCGGTGGTTTATCTGGACACCCAGTAAGAATGCGTTCTACAGAAGTAGTGAGTGAATTAAAGCGATTAACAAAAGGCGAATTACCTATCATTGGCGTAGGGGGAATTGACGATGCTAAATCAGCTAAAGAGAAACTCAACGCGGGCGCTAGTTTAGTTCAGGTTTATACCGGTTTTATTTATAAAGGCCCTGAATTGGTAAAATCGATCGTTAATGGCTTATAAGGATCAGTTATCTAAGCTTTTGATCGTTAGATAAATGTTCTAAGCAATTATATATAAAATGGTCAAAAGCGGTTATACTTTGAACTGATACTATTTCTAATAAAGCCCGCAAGGAGGAGCATATGTTACAAGCGTCAAAGCAATGGCAGTGGATTGCTTGTCCTAATAAAAATCGTTTATTACTTGATTTGAACGACGAAATGCAACTTTGCACACCTTACAAAATAAGACAGTTAACAGATTTAGTAATCAAAAACCCAAATTTTAGTTTAGAAGATGCCGCTTTTTACGAACAAGTTTATAATTACTTAGATGGGTTTGAAATTTGGTCTAGTGCGCAAGTTTGTCAGATAGCGCTCAATGCCACCGCTGTAAAATTTCATTTAAAACCAGTGTTAGCTAAAAGCTGGTTTTTTAATGAATATACTGGTACCCAACCAAGTGTTGAAGCTGTCGTTAAATTAGTTTCTAAGGTGCAATCTGGGGACTTTCTAATCGTCGATCATTGCAGTGATGCGTCAGTTTGCTTAAACTTAAGCGAGAACTTTCAGCTAGACGAAAATTTATCTCTTGCTCAGTTTGAAGTTATAAAAATTTTAAACAACCGCGTTCATCCCATCTTAACCCAGCAGTTTAAATTTAAAACCGCCTAATCAAATTTACGTTATTAAGCATGTGTTATGGCGTGTTTGTCCCTCAACCTATGGTATAATCCTGCGCAATTAGCTATTAAGGGTTACTACTTTGCAATTTATCGCACTTACTTCTATCGGAATCGAAAATTTATTGGTTGATGAGTTAACAGAACTTGGCGCTGCTGTGTCTAAGCAAACTGTTGGTTCTGTTCGTTTTGAGGCTGACTCATTACTGGCGCAAAAGGTTTGTTTATCAAGCCGTTTTGCTACTCGTGTGCTTATGCTTATCGAAGAAAAAGAAGGCGTTGATGACAAAGATAGCTTGTATAAATTTGCTCGTTTTCAACCTTGGCAAGAATGGTTTGGCCCAACCCAAACATTCGCTGTAGATTTTAACGGTACTAATGACTCGTTAAAAAATACACAGTTTTCTGGTTTAGTCATTAAAGACGCAATTGTTGACTATTTTAATGACTTGTACGAGCAGCGTCCTAATGTTGATAAACAGGATGCAAATGTTCGTGTTGTTGCGCGTTTAAATCGACACGGTGTTTCTCTTTACATTGACTATTCAGGACCAAGACTATCTGAACGTGGGTATCGTCAAGGACAAGGTAAAGCGCCAATAAAAGAACATTTAGCGGCGGCAATTATTAAGCGCAGTGGATGGCTTGATAATGTAAAGCAACCTTTGTTTGACCCATGTTGTGGTGCGGGTACTATTTTAATAGAAGCTGCTGGTATGGCGCGTAATGAGGCGCCAGGGCTATTTCGTGAAGGGTTTGCTTTTGAGCGTTTACCTAGTTTTAGAGTGGCAAAATTTAACGCGTTAAAAGAAGAGTTGTTCGAAAATATTACAGATCCAAAATTATGGTTAATAGGCCACGATTACGATGCTCAGGTACTAGGTAAAGCCATTGATAACGCAAAACGCGCAGAGCTTGATGACATAATTAAATTTAAACAAAGCGATGCGACAAAGTTAACCGCAGTGGCTAAATTACCTGGTGTAGTTATTTCAAATTTACCCTATGGCGAACGTATTGGCTCTATGGCTGAGTTAGTTAATTTACACCGCAACTTAGGTGTTGGCTTTAAAAAGCATTTTAATCATTGGAAACTGGCGTTATTGGGCATGGATGAAAGTTTATTTAAACTTTTAAAGCTGGTTAAATTAAAACGTTATAAATTTAAAAATGGTCCTTTAGATGTAGAGCTAAATTTATATCAACTAGATGATAAGCAAGTCAGTTTGACTACGGATGATAAAAAAGCTCTTAATTATGAAGGTTCAATGTCATTTGCTAATCGTCTGAAAAAAAATAAACAAGGCCTCAAAAATTGGTTAAAGCAAAATAAAGTAGATGCTTATCGTGTTTATGATGCTGATATTCCGGAATATAATGTAGCAGTTGACGTTTACAACGACAGTGCTGTAATTTTTGAGTATGCTGCACCGAAAGAAATAGATGAAAAAGTATCCGATAAACGCCTTCAAGACGTAATTAGCTTAACAGCTCAACAATTAAATATTGCACCTGAAAACATAGCTGTAAAAGTCCGTAAAAAGCAAAAAGGTGAAGAACAGTACACACCTATGGCTAAGCAAAATAGAACCATGGTTGTTGAAGAGTTTGGTGCAAAGTTTAAAGTTAATTTATTTGACTACTTAGATACCGGGTTGTTTTTAGATCATCGTTTAGTGCGCCGTTACATCCAAGAAAATGCTAAAGACAAACGTTTTTTAAATTTATTTGCCTACACGGGTAGTGCATCAGTCCATGCCGCCCTTGGTGGTGCAAAGGCTATTACCACAGTCGACTTATCCAAAACCTATTTAAAATGGGGGCAAGATAACTTTGATTTAAATAATATCAGCAATACGCGTTACCGTTTTGAACAAGCAGACTGTCTTAAGTGGTTAGAACATGCGACTGCGCAATATGATTTAATCTTCCTTGATCCGCCTACATTCTCAAACTCAAAGCGAATGAAAGATGCGTTTGATGTGCAAAGCGATCACATCAAATTACTCACTTGGGTTAAAAAAATTCTTAGCCCGTCTGGCACATTGATTTTTTCTAACAATAAACGTGGTTTTATTATGGATGAAGTTGGCTTGATTGGTTTAGGTTTAAAAGCCGTTAATATTTCTGACAAAACACTGTCACCAGACTTTAAGCGTAATAAAAAAATTCATAACAGCTGGTTAATTACCCATGGCTAAATGGACGTTGTACCATACGGAAGGTTGTCATTTATGTGAACAAGCTCATTCGTTAATAACACCGTTATTAACGAGTGAAGAAAGTTTACTTTTAACAGACATAATGACTGACAAACAACTTATTGCGAAGTACCAGGTAAGTATTCCTGTTTTAGAAAATGAACATGGCCAACAACTTTTTTGGCCTTTTACTGCAGAACAAGTGCAAATCTTTTTAGCACTGGCAGATTAAGAGCATAGTAGAATCATGGATTTAATAAGAATTTCAAAAGCCCAACTCGCCTTTGGTACTCATGCGTTACTCAATAACGCAGAGGCTGTTATTGAAAGTGGCGAGCGAGTATGTATTGTTGGCCGAAACGGCGCAGGTAAGTCGACACTGTTAAAAGTGTTAGACGGCCAAGTAATTTTAGATGATGGCGAAATAAACCAGTTAGGTGGTTTAAAAATATCTCGTCTTGAACAAGACCCGCCAAAAGGGGCCAGCGGTACTGTATTTGATTACGTTGCTCAAGGTATGCCAGATATAGCTAATTTACTTATTGATTATCATCATGTTAGTAATGAGCTTCAAACTGAATGTACTGATCAATTATTAAATAAGCTTGAACGTTTATCGAATAAATTAGAAGCTGCGGATGGCTGGCGCTTTGATAGCCGCATTCAACTCGTTTTAACAAAGCTTGAGCTCACACCCGATGCAAAACTTGAATCGTTGTCAGGTGGGTGGTTACGTAAAGTTGCTTTAGCGCGTGCACTTGTTAGTGAGCCCGATTTACTTTTATTAGACGAACCTACAAACCATTTAGATATGACAAGTGTGATGTGGTTAGAACAGTTTTTAAAAGACTTTAAAGGCGGGATTGTATTTATATCTCATGACCGTGCATTTATTCGAGCAATTGCTACGCGTATTTTAGATTTAGATCGCGGTAAACTTATTTCATATCCGGGTGATTACGCTACTTATCTAGAACAAAAAGCGCATGATTTAAAGGTAGAGGAAAGCCAAAACGCATTATTTGATAAACGCTTAGCAGAAGAAGAAGCATGGATACGTCAAGGTGTAAAAGCGCGAAGAACTCGCAATGAAGGTCGTGTTCGTGAATTAAAACAATTACGTAATGAGCGCAAGCAACGGGTTGATCAAGTTGGTAAAACAGATTTTAATATTGAAACTGCAGACCGCTCAGGAAAGTTAGTTTTTGAAGCGAAACATTTATCTCATGCTTTTAAAGACAAAACGATTGTAAGTGATTTTTCTACCTTAGTAATGCGTGGCGATCGTATTGGATTAGTTGGACCTAATGGTGTAGGTAAAACGACACTATTAAAACTGATGTTTGGTGATTTAGCACCTGACAGCGGGGAAACTAAGCAGGGTGTTAACTTAGAGTTTGCTTACTTTGACCAATACCGTGAAAAATTAGACGAAGAAGCAACGGTTCAAGACAATGTTGCCGAAGGAAAACAAGAAGTTATGATGGGCGGCCGCTCTCGTCATGTATTAGGTTATTTACAAGACTTTTTGTTTCCACCTGCACGAGCGAGAACACCAGTTAAAGCTTTATCGGGCGGCGAGAAAAATCGATTATTACTTGCTAAGCTTTTTTTAAAACCATCGAATATTCTGGTGTTGGATGAGCCAACAAATGATTTAGACATTGAAACACTTGAGCTGTTAGAAGACATTATCAATCAATATCAAGGCACCGTAATTATTGTAAGCCATGACCGTGAATTTATTGATAATACGTGTTCTAGTGTGTGGGCGTTTGAAGGAAACGGCAAAGTAACAGATATAGTCGGTGGTTATAGTGACTATGAAGCCTATGTAAGTTATTTAGCAGAACAAGAAAAACAAACGGTTAAACCAAGTGTAAAAAAAGTAGAAAAGCAACCGACCCCAGTTGTAAAGCCAGCCGCTAAAACGAATAAACTATCTTACAAATTAAAACTTGAATTAGAACAGTTGCCGAATAAAATGGAGCAACTTGAAGCTGACGTAGAAGCTCAGCAAAACGTGGTAGGCGATCCTGACTTTTTTAAACAAGACAGTGACATAACAACCAAAGCATTGAACCATTTAGCACAACTTGAGTCTGACCTTGAAGCCGCTTTTGAGCGCTGGGAAGAACTTGAAGAATTACAGAATCAGTAGTAAGGACTAAAATGAAATATAAATTACTCGCTGCCAGTATCTTAGCAACATTGAGTACATCAGCTATTAGTGCAACATACCAATTAAGTGAATTAGGGACTCCTGATAATGCGAAGTTTTCTTATGTTACTGATGCAAGTGAGAGTGGACACATAATTGGTTTAACAAATGGATTATATAATTTACCAATTGATATTAGCTATATAGATTTCACTGATAACCTTATAGAAAATGCATATGATAATGAAGTTTCAATTTTTGAACTGAGTGATAAGGTAATAACTTTTACACTTGATGATATTGAAAATAATAATGCAGCTTCCACTAATCCTGATGCACACAATTTTATGGTTAGGTTTTTGTCTGGTTTATCGACTAATTTTGAATATCAAAAACTAAATTCGTTTACCGGTATTAGATTTAGTGAAAATGGAGTAGTTGAACAGCCTCTTTTTGATATTGCCTCAGTAGACTATGATGCTTTAACACGCTCTACTTTTAATGCTTACAATGCAGTCAGTGAAGACGGTGTTTCAGTCGGATGGGGTAGTGCGCCTTATGATAAAGTATCTTTTACGCCCGATGGTGAAGACGATGCTGAAACTTGGTTTACCCATGACTTTATAGAACGAGGCATTGTTATAGGTGCTAATGGTACAGAAGTGCCTCTTGTACCTGAGTTCAATGAATACGGCGGTACAAGCCGAGCCAACGATATTGTCAAAACTAATAATGGGTATATTGTTGTAGGTAATATATCAACGGATATTAATTTCGATAGATTAGAAGATATTGATGAGAACTGCGATGGCGAAGATGAACCTGTTTCTTCTTGCATTAACCTATTAAATAGTAATTTCCTTGGTGGGATTTTTAACAAGCGAGCAGTCAAATGGCAGTTGGACGACTCCCTTAATATTACTTCTGTAGAAGAACTTGGTTTAGCTTTAACTCCTGATGAAGATGAAATAGAAGAGGACACATTTACCAGTACGGCTTTTGCAGTAAATGCGAATGGTACTGCAGTAGGCTCTTCACATACACGTTATAAAAATAATGATAATATATTCGTTACAATGCCTGTGTACTTCAAAGATGGAGAGGTTGTTACCTTTATTGAGCAAGAAAATGACTCTAGTCAAACTGGAATTTCTTCAGCAATAAATGATGATAATATCATTGCTGGTTATGCAACTCGAATAGTTGAAAACACTCGGATAAGAAAATTCTTTTATCATGATATCGCCACAGGCAACACGGTTTACCCTACAAACTTCTTTTTAGCTGCAAACTCGACTGCGAACGATATAAATAATCAAGGCTACATTGTGGGTGAGAGCGAGTTAGGTGGATCGGACAGTTCACGCGACAAAGCTGCATTTATTTATAAAATTGGTGAAGACAAAATAACCAATTTAAATGATCTTTTACCTTGTTATGAAACAGACGGTGAGACTGATTATCCATATACGGTCGTAGAAGCGAATGTTATTAATGAGAATAACGAAGTGTTTGGTGTTGCAACCAAAACCGTAGAAAAGCGTGATACGCTCGGCGGAATAGTTACCGATGTAAATGGCAATATAGAATTTGAAAGTGTAGCTGTTGCAGTTAAATTGACACCACTTGAGAATGGTTCAATTGAAAATTGTGCACCGCCAGAAGCTGAAGTTTATGAAAGAAGTTCAGCGAGTATGTCTTGGTTAGCGTTCTTGTTATTGCCACTTATTGGCTTAAGACGCGTATTTCGTTTTTAAGTAAATTTTTAACAAAAAACCCAGCTAGTCAGCTGGGTTTTTTTTCGTCTATAATAAGGTCAATACTAATTTTTTTTACGAGCTGCTCTTGCATGAACAATAGAGCGACGCCATAAAATATCAATTCCAAAATAACCGATAATTGATGCTATAGAAGCGCAAACAAGCGAGCCTACAAGGAATGCAGGGCCAATAGTTTCGATACTTTGCTCGAACCAAGCCCAGTTAAGCTCAAAGGCAAAGTGTTGCTCTGGCTGATTTAAAACTAGCGTACCTACAAGATAAGAGCCATAAAAAATAGGTGGCATAGTAAGCGGATTAGTGAGCCAAACAAGTGTTGCTGAGATAGGTAAGTTGACTCTAAACAAAATAGCGGTTGCTGCGGCTAAAACCATTTGAAAAGGAACAGGGATGAACGCAAAAAATAAACCAACTGCAAAGGCCCCGCGTGCAGAGCGCCGGTTTAAGTGCCAAAGGTTTGCGTCTTGCAAAAGTTTACCAAAAATTTTTAACGATTTGTGATGTCTAATTTTATTCGGATCGGGTAAAAATCTTTGGATAGTTTTCTTAGCCATTTAAAGCAACCATTTACATCAGTGTGGATCAGTCTTGGTTTGGTAATTGGCTGTATTTCAACCGTGTTTTATTACGAAACGCTCGAGTTTTCTATTATTACAATTTCTATTGTAATAATAGGTGCTTATTTTAAGCCGTTTTTGTCCGTATTGTTAGGCTTTATTTTAGGTATTTGCCTAGTTGTGGTTCATTATTTTATGTTTTATGACTTTAACCACATAATAAAACATGATAAGTACGCGTATCCAGTCGAAGTTGTCATTCAAGAAGTAGTTTCAAGCAAGGCTCCACAATACATCAAAGCGAAATTAGTTAAAATTAATGGCCAATACTACTCTGATTTCACCGCACCAAGCGCGATGCTAAGTGTTAATGTAGAACAACCACTGCGTACCAATGATAAGTTTGAAGCGAGTGTTAATCTAAAAAAATTTAGGAGTACGAAAAACTTTAATGTATTTGATAATGAACTGTACGCATTCACGCAGCGAGTATTTTTTAAAGGTAAAGTCCTTAATAAAGAGTTAAAAATTAAAAGTACTTTAGTGCAAAGCACCGTTGAAAACTATAGAAGCTTTATTAAAGTTACATATGAAAATACAACACTAAAATGGCTTTATTATGCCTTATTAACAGGAGATAAGTCGTTGATGACGCCGAGTGATAAGCAGCTTATGCAATCACTTGGTTTAAGCCATTTACTTGCCATTTCCGGTTTACATATTGGGTTGATATTTGGTTTTGGTTTTTTTATTACAAAGTTTGTATTCATACAAGTTAAATTGTTAAACAATCAAACGCTTAATTTCTCAATTGTATATAGCGCGGTAGGTTTTGTACTAGCGTTTGTTTATGTGTATTTAAGCAATTTTTTGGTTTCTGCAACAAGAGCCCTAATTATGCTTGGCTGTTATTTGCTATTGTACTATTTGCAAAGACAGCCGATGAGGTGGCGCAGTCTTTTATTCGCGCTTGTTATTGTACTTGTAGTTAATCCGTTTAATTTTTTGAATCCTGGATTATATTTTTCATTTTTCGCAGTTGCGGTTATATTTCTAGTTATAAAAAAAATACCTACCTTTAACAATGTATTTTTAAAAATGGTTTTTGCTCTAATTGCTATTCAGGCCACACTATTCATTAGTTTACTGCCTTTGTCTTTATACTTCTTTAATGGGGTTAGCATTGCTGGTTTAGTCATAAATTTAGTCGCTATTCCATTTCTTTCATTTATTTTAATGCCCTGTTTAATATTATTAACGGCTATCAGTGCTGTGTTTGATATTAGTATTGCTATTATTTTTATCGATAGTGGCTTAGCGTTTATTTTCGCCTGTTTAAATAAACTACCGCCAGGTTTTGGTTGGCTAAACCTCGGCTTTATGGGGGGAGGTGTCATTATTTATGTTTATCTTACTCTTGCACTATTTTATTTTGCACCATACAAGCGGCTCATTTTTTTACCCTTAACTATACTTTATATCGACTCTTTACTGACTGATAAGCCTAAATGGAAATTACATGTGTTTGATGTAGGTCATGGCCTTATGGTGCTTATTGAAAAAGATAAAAAGGGGTTTATTTATGATTTTGGGCCAAGTTACTTTAATCGTTTTAGTCGGGCTAAGAGTATTTTGTTGCCTTTTATTGAAGCAAACAACATAACAATTATTCATTCGGTCGTTAGTCATCTTGATAACGACCATTCAGGCGGTGTGATGCATTTTATAGATGCTGGGTTAAAGTTTTCATTTAATGAATTTCACCCTGATGGACCTAAAAAGAGCTGCATACAAAATGAGTTAAACATGGTGGGGCTTAAAATTAAAAGCTTTCCAACAGAGCATTTTGGTAATGAAAATGATGAATCTTGCGTGATTAAAGTTTCAGATGAGGAGCATAGCGTTCTACTAACGGGCGATATTTCAAAAAATAGAGAGTCTCAGCTGGTAAACCTCAGTGATGATTTAAAGAGCACCGTTTTACTGAGTCCACATCATGGAAGTAATACGTCATCAAGTAATGAATTTATTAATGCAGTTATGCCACAGGTCGTTATTCACTCTAGTGCTTATAAAGGACAGTGGCAATTTCCCAAAGCTGAAGTTGTTGAACGTTATAATAAAATTGATGCCTTGCAATATAGCACCGGTGTTCAAGGGCAAATCACGATAGAGTTATATAAAGGTGATACGTCTGTTATTTCAGCAAGAACTCAGCAAAGCTACTGGTTTATAAAAGATTGACGTTTTGTTTTAGTTCAAGCAAGGATACAATAGGGGCTGTAATTGTAAAAAGAGAGTGTTATGGATCAAAGTACTACACAAATTTACAAGCGTTTAATTTCCTACGTTGGAGCCTTTAAAAGTGTAGCCGTTGTTGCCGTTGTCGGCATGATTGGATATTCAGGTATGGATGCACTATTTATTCAATTAATGAAACCATTTATCGATGAAGGTTTAAATCAACGTAATACCGATGTATTAAAGTATGCCCCTTTTGTGGTTATTGCTTTGGTTATTGGTCGTGGTATTTTCAATTTTATGTCGTCTTATTGCCTCAGTTACGTTGGCTCGCAAGTTGTTCGTTCTTT
This sequence comes from Pseudoalteromonas sp. 10-33, assembly GCF_001469195.1. NCBI lineage: Bacteria > Pseudomonadati > Pseudomonadota > Gammaproteobacteria > Alteromonadales > Pseudoalteromonadaceae > Pseudoalteromonas > Pseudoalteromonas sp. 10-33. The sequence goes on from NZ_LOFI01000028.1 coordinate 143,965, forward strand.
ACGCCAGGAATTATTCGACCATATTTTACACCTCCCCGTATCTTTTCATGATAAAAACTCAACGGGTGATTTAATCTCTAAAATCACGTTTGATACAGAGCAAGTCCAACAAGCGATTACTAAAGCATTATTAATAGTAGTGCGTGAGGGGGCGTTTGTTATATTTTTACTTGCACTGATGTTTTATACCAGTTGGCAGCTATCACTTATATTTTTAGTTATTATTCCTTTAGTTGCCTTAATTGTTGCCATTGTATCTAAGCGATTTCGTCATATTTCTAAAAACATTCAATCTGCTATGGGTCAAGTTACAAGAAGCTCAGAGCAAATGTTAAGCGGCCACAAAGTGATTCATGGTTTTGGTGGGCAAGAACAAGAAGTGAGTAAGTTTTCTAAAATTAATAATCATAATCGCCAGCAACGTATAAAAATGGATGCTACTAAAGCGCTGAGCGTTTCAATTATTCAAATACTTGCAGCGAGCGCTATGGCAGTTATTTTGTGGGTGGTATCAATGCCTTCAATGATAGATACAATCAGCTCAGGCGACTTTGTTGTGCTTATTTCATCTATGATGATGTTACTTCGCCCGCTAAAACAATTAGCTAATGTTAATAGTGATATGCAGCGTGGTATTTCTGCGGCACAGAGCATATTTTTAATTCTTGACGAAAACATAGAAAAAGACACAGGCACAGTATCAGTTAAGAAGGCCAAAGGTTTAATTGAGGTTAAAAATGTGACCTTTAAATATCCAACAAAAGACGAGCCTGTGTTAAATGACTTAACACTTACAATTGAGGCTGGCCAGAGCATTGCGTTAGTTGGGCGGTCGGGTTCCGGTAAATCAACAATTTCAAATTTATTGCCTCGTTACTATGATTTAGATCTACCTAGTGAAATTCTCTTAGATGGAGTTCCTCTTAGTGATTATAAACTTACGGATCTGCGCCGCCAATTTGCTCTAGTATCGCAACAGGTTGTGTTGTTTAACGATACTATTGCTAACAATATATGTTACGGGATACAGCGAGATATTTCAGAGACTGAGTTACAAAAAGTGGCTAAGCAAGCTCACGTGTGGGAGTTTGTAAAAGATTTACCTGAAAAGCTAAATACAATGGTAGGAGAAAATGGAGTGATGCTTTCTGGTGGTCAACGTCAGCGTATTGCTATAGCCAGAGCTATTTTAAAAGATGCCCCTATTTTAATATTAGATGAGGCAACATCAGCATTGGATACAGAATCAGAAAAACTGATTCAACATGCGCTTGATGACTTAATGAAGGATAAAACATCCATCGTAATTGCACATCGGTTATCTACAATTGAAAACAGCGATAAAATTTACGTTATTGATAATGGCCGCGTTATTGAAAGTGGTGACCACACGAGCTTACTTTCAAACAATGGAACCTATTCAGCACTCTGTAAAATGCAGTTTGGCGATCACTCGTGAATAGCATTGAAAAAAGCTGGTATAAACCGGTTGGGCTAATAACATTACTATTGTTGCCATTGTCAGTTATATTTTGGCTAATTTCGATTACAAGAAAGTGGTTGTACAGTGTGGGAATACTTAGGCAATTTAAAAGCAAAATACCCATAATCGTAGTCGGTAATATAAGTGTAGGTGGAAATGGTAAAACACCGTTTGTGTTATGGCTTTATGACTTTTTAACAAAGCAAGGGTTATCAGTTGGAGTGATCAGCCGAGGTTATGGTGGAAAAGCAAGTAGTTACCCTTTAATTGTTACTAATAACACGTCAGCATCTGAGGCGGGTGATGAGCCTAAACTTTTGTTTCATCGTCTTAAATGCCCAATTGCGATAGGACCAAATCGGCAACACAATATTGAGTTACTGGTACGTGAATATAATTTAGATATCATTATTTCAGATGATGGCATGCAGCATTATAAAATGGCACGGACTATTGAATGCTGTATTGTAGATAGTGAACGGCAATTTGGAAATGGGTTATTAATGCCTGCTGGACCATTACGAGAAACCCCACAACGTTTAAAATCGGTCGATTTGGTTGTTGAAAATGGTGGACAAAGTAATAACAACTATACATTACAACCCGCAGCGCTCAAATCAGTTAAAAACTCCATCTCTGTTGCTGAATCGATTACAAAAGGCCATGCAGTTAGTGCTATAGGAAACCCTAAACGTTTCGAAAATACCCTAATAAAACAGGGCATAACACTATTGTCTTCAAATCATTTTAGAGATCACTATGCGTATACAGCTGAGGATTTCAAACAATTTGGCAATGACAATGTTCTAATGACCGAAAAAGACGCAGTTAAATGCGGCGAGTTTGCCAAAGATAACTGGTATTATTTACCAGTAGATGCAAAGCCAACACAGGCTGTAATAAACAAATTAACTTTAATATTAAAAGAAAAAGGGATCCTAAATGGCCTTTGATACTAAATTACTCGAAATAATTGCTTGCCCAGTATGTAAGGGAAAATTACGCTTTGATAAAGATAACAGTGAACTAATTAGTACCGCTGCAAAATTAGCATACCCTGTTAAAGATGATATTCCGGTATTACTAGAAAATGAAGCAAGAGAGTTATCTTTAGATGAGGTTGAAAAGTGGAATTCGTAGTTGTTATACCTGCGCGTTATGCTTCAACTAGGTTGCCAGGTAAACCCTTGGCGGATATTTGTGGCAAGCCAATGATTCAGCACGTTTATGATAAAGCATGTTTATCAGGTGCAAGCCAAGTAATAATAGCAACCGATCATCAAAAAGTGTTTGATGCAGTAAGTACGTTCACTAACGACGTAGTAATGACACGTGAAGATCATCAATCGGGCACTGAACGCTTAGCTGAAGTGGTTGCTTTATTAAATTTAGATAGCAACACCATAGTTGTGAATGTTCAAGGTGATGAGCCACTTTTAGCACCAGATAACGTTTTACAAGTAGCTAAGTTACTTGATGAATCATCAGCACCTATGGCAACGTTAAGTGTCGCTATTGAAGATAAAGACGAAGTATTTAATCCTAATGCTGTCAAAGTTGTAAGTGATATAAACAAAAACGCGTTGTATTTTTCGCGTGCCAGTATTCCGTTTGACCGAAATGCTATGCTAGACGAAAAAACTGATTTAGAACTTTCCTCATTTCAGCGCCACGTTGGCATTTACGCATACAGAGCGGGTTTTATTAATCAATATATTGCTCTTAGTGTTTCACCTTTGGAGTTATTAGAGTCATTAGAACAGCTGCGTGTTTTGTACCATGGTTATAGTATTAAAATAGAGCAAGCTAAAACAGCCCCACACGCAGGCGTTGATACCGCTGAAGATTTAGCTAAAGTAATTGCCTTTTTACAAAGCAAAAACGTGTGACCTTTGAATGACCTTAATATTAAACGTGGTATGTAAACATGCTGATTTCTATATTATAGAAAAACCTGCAGAACTTAGCTTTCATTCAGAAGATGGGCCTGGCTTTGTTGTTTTAGCAGAGCGGCAAGTTAACGAGAAACTTTACGCAGTTCATAGATTAGATAAAGTAACGTCGGGTCTAATTATTTTAGCTAGAAATAAAGTCGCTGCTGCAGATTTTACAGTGCTTTTTACACAGCATGCTATCGATAAATTTTATCTTGCTATCACAGATTCAAAACCTAAAAAAAAGCAAGGCTGGGTTAAAGGAGACATGGCAAAATCTCGTCGTGGCACTTATAAACTTTTGGTATCAAAATTAAACCCTGCGATTACTCGTTTTTATTCTATTAGTTTTAAACCAGGTTTTAGGGCGTTTATTTTAAAGCCTTTTTCGGGTAAAACGCACCAATTAAGGGTCGCTTTAAAAAGTATTGGAGCACCAATATTGGGTGATATTGCTTATACGGGGACGCAGTCCAACAGAACATATTTGCATGCTTATGCATTAAGCTTTAATTGGAAGGGTGAACATTTACATTATATGCAATTACCAAGCAACGATGATGAGTTTATGGCTTTAGTACAACATGAAAATTTTCAAGCATGGCGCTCGCCATGGCAACTGGATTGGTAAATGAGTGAAAAAATAACTGACATCCGCTTTGGCGGTATTAAACGTTTATATGGCCATCAGCAATTTAATTGGCTGCAAGAAGCACATTTTTGTATTGTTGGCATTGGTGGTGTTGGCAGTTGGGCTGCTGAAGCACTAGCCCGTACTGGCATAGGAAAAATTACACTTATAGATCTTGATGACATATGCGCAACTAACGTAAACCGTCAAATTCATGCTTTATCAGGTACAATTGGCCAAGCTAAAGTAGATGCGATGAAAGCTCGTTGCGAATTAATTAATCCTGAGTGCGACGTTAATGTAATAGATGACTTTATTACAATCGACAATATTAAAGAACATATTAAAGGTTTTGATTATATTATTGATTGTATCGATGCCGTAAAAGAAAAAGCAGCGTTAATTGCACATTGTAAACGAAATAAGTTACCAATCATCACAACGGGTGGAGCAGGTGGGCAAACAGACCCTGGCCAAATTACATTTGGTGATATAGCCAAAACAACGCAAGACCCTTTACTTGCAAAAGTACGCTACATACTACGTAAGCAGTATAACTTTAGTAATAATCCCAAACGAAAGTTCAATATAGATTGTGTGTATTCAACAGAGCAATTAGTTTATCCTGCTGTAGATGGCTCAGTATGTAGTGCTAAACAGGGGGCTGATGGCTCGATGAATATGGATTGCAATAATGGATTCGGCTCTGTAACTATGATTACAGGCAGTTTTGGTTTTTTTGTAGCGGCCAAAGCTGTTCGTAAATTCTTAGATAAACGTAGCAGAGAGATAAAAACAATTTTAGATTAATTTTTGCTTTGCCATGGCTTGAATTTTTTCAACCATGGCTTTAATACCGTTACCACGAGAAGGACTTAAGTGGCTTATTAATCCAAGTTTTTCGAATTCATTGTAAGCATTAACTTGTAAAATCTGTTCTGGCGTTAGTCCGTTATAAAGCGCTAAAATAAGTGCAAGTAACCCCTTAACTATTCGTGTGTCAGAATCACCTGCAACAACTAGAACGTTTTCTGTGAGGTCAAATTCTACATACATCCATACTTTACTTTCACAACCCGGTACTAAAGCATCATCAATCTTAAGCGCTGTAGGTAAGCTAGGTAATGTTTTGCCAAGTAGCATGATTTCACGGTACTTTTGCTGCCATACAGATGCGTTTCTTATCGACTCACTCACCTTGTTAAATGTATTTGTCATTAGTTATCCCAAATTAGTCTAATATTGCAATGCACGCTTTAAGTGCATCTATAAACTTATCTACATCACTGTAATTATTGTAAAATGCAAAGCTTGCTCTGACACTGCCGTTAATTCCTAAGTGTGCCATTAATGGTTGAGTACAATGATGGCCAGCCCTTACCGCAACGCCATAACCGTCAAGTAATGTTGCCAAATCAAACGGATGTTCGTCTTTATAGTTAAAACAAAGCGTACCAATATTATTTTTTATTGAGCTGTATAAATAAATGCCATCTATTTTAGCTAATCTTGAGTGCGCATAATTAAATACTGCTTGTTCATGTTCAAATATTTCAGCATGACGAAATTGGCTTAAGTAGCTAAGAGCTGCACCAAAAGCGGTGATCCCAGCTATATTGGGGGTACCAGACTCAAACTTAGCAGGAGCATCTCTATAGACGCTTTCATACAGGGTGACTGTTTGGATCATTTCTCCGCCCGTCTGATAAGGTATTAAGGCGTTTAAGAGCTCATAGCGCCCGTATAAACCACCCACACCTGTTGGGCCAATCATTTTGTGAGCTGAAAAAACATAAAAGTCACAATCTAGAATTCTTAAGTTTGGTTTCAGATGCATGGCGCTTTGTGCACCATCAACAACCACAATAGCACCAAGTGATTTTGCACACTCAATAATAGCGGGCAAATCAGTAATATTGCCTAAAGCATTAGATGCATGAGAAATTGCAACTATTGCAGGCTTTTGCTTTTTGATAAATTTTAAACAGAGCTCAGTATCAAATGTTCCATCTTTGTTAAGTGGCATTGCAGCTAACTTTGCACCGGTTTGCTGGGCAAGCACCTGCCAAGGTACAAGGTTAGCATGGTGCTCAATGGGGGTAATTATAATTGTATCGTTTGCCGTGACTTGCTTACGCAATCCATTTGCGACAAGATTAATTGCCTCGGTGGCGCCTTTAGTCCATACAATTTCGTTACTGTTAACACCAAAATAAGTGGCTGTTTGTGCTCTTACATTTTCGTATTGAATTGTCGCATTTTCACTCAGGGTATGGCGCCCTCGATGAACATTTGCATTTTCATCAGTGTAAAACTTAGCTGTAGTGTCTATCACACATTGGGGTTTTTGTGTTGTTGCACCAGAATCTAAATAAACGAGCGGGCAGGCGTTAATACTTTGATTTAATGTGGGGAAATCTTGTCGCACACGCGTTATGTCAAACTTTAATTCTGGCATGGTAATATCAACGTTATCATTGTTGGCGAGGATTGTAGCCACTTTGAATTTAAACTCAAGTAGCCAAAAACAAAAAAGGCCGCAAAAGCGGCCTTTTATAGCTAAATAGTATTAGCGTTTGTCAGTAGATACGTAGTCACGAGCAGTGTAACCAGTATACATTTGACGTGGACGGCTGATCTTATGACCAGGCTGAGAAAGCATTTCATCCCAGTGAGTGATCCAACCAACAGTACGAGCCATTGCAAAAATTACAGTGAACATACTTGTAGGAATACCAATCGCTTTTAAGATAATACCAGAGTAGAAGTCTACGTTAGGGTATAGTTTCTTCTCAACAAAGTACGGGTCTTCTAAAGCAATTTGCTCAAGCTTCATAGCGATATCTAGAAGTGGATCTTGAATGTTTAACTCTTCTAAAACTTCATGACACGTTTGACGCATTACTGTAGCGCGAGGGTCAAAGTTTTTGTAAACACGGTGTCCAAAGCCCATTAGGCGGAACGGGTCTGATTTATCTTTTGCTTTAGCAACGTACTCGTCAATACGATCTACTGAACCAATTTCTTCTAACATGTTTAAACATGCTTCGTTTGCGCCGCCGTGAGCAGGCCCCCACAAAGATGCGATACCTGCTGCAATACATGCATAAGGATTAGCACCTGAAGAACCAGCAAGGCGAACTGTAGACGTAGAAGCATTCTGTTCGTGGTCAGCGTGAAGCATGAATATTTTATCCATGGCTTTAGCAGTAATTGGATTTACTTTGTACTCTTCAGCTGGAACAGAGAACATCATGTGTAAGAAGTTTTCTGCATAGCTTAAATCGTTACGTGGATATACAAAAGGTTGGCCAATGTTTGTTTTATAAGCCATTGCTGCAATTGTTGGTAATTTAGCAACTAATCTAACAGCACTTGTTTTGCGTTGTTCAGCATCAGTGATATCTAGATCTTCATGGTAAAAAGAAGAAAGAGCACCAACAACACCACAAAGCATAGCCATCGGGTGTGCGTCAAAACGGAAGCCTTGGAAGAAGTTGGCAATTTTCTGATCGAGCATAGTACTGCGAGTGATTTTCTCAGCAAATGCATCGTATTGCTCTTTTGATGGTAATTCACCATTAAGCAATAAATAGCAAAGTTCGATGTAATCTGACTCTTCAGCTAGTTGCTCAATTGGGTAACCACGGTGAAGTAAAACACCTTTACCACCATCAATATAGGTGATTGCAGATTCACAAGAACCAGTCGACATGAAGCCTGGGTCATAAGTAAAGTGGCCGTGTGAACCTAACGTACGTACGTCGATTACATCTTGGCCAGCAGTGCCTTGATAAATTGGAAGTTCGATTGGATCAAGTCCATCAATATGAACTGTGGCTTTTTTATCTGCCATCGCTATGTATCTCCTATTAAGATATCTATTCTGATTTTTAGATTTTTAAAGTTCTGAAATCTGTTTTAAGCACATCTACGCATTTTAACGTGAAAGAGGGGGTTAAAGTCAATTTTTATAAACATTATGCACATTTGTATAATAAATATTCTGTATCATATATGTATTATACTATTGGCTAATTCGCAAACATCTCTAAATAAACAAGAATTGTAAAAAGCCTTGTGGGTATATATACTAACGGAGGTTTTAAACCGTATTGTATTTGGGTAAAGATATTTTTACACCAAAAAATTTACATTAATGTGAACTTTTAGTGTTTTAATTCGTTTATCTTGATAGTTCCACCAGAAACATTTGGTGGGTTTTTAGAAAAGCAAGTAGATGAGCTCCACTGTGAGCAAGATGGGCAAGTAACTGTGAAAAAGCAAAGACCTGTAAATCTAGATCTAACAACTATATCTATGCCGGCAACGGCTAAAGCATCAATTTTTCACCGCGTCACCGGTGTTGCATTATTTTTTGCTTTAACGTTTGTCATTTGGGCTTGGTCTGAGTCTCTCTCGTCAGCTGAAAGTTTTGAATTCGTCAAGGGTCTGTTTAACGGATTTATTGCCAAATTTATAGCTTGGGGCACCATTTCAGTACTAGGTTACCACTTAATTGGTGGTATCCGTCATATGGTAATGGATATGGGACACTGGGAAGAACTTGAGTCAGGTAACCTAAGCGCTAAAATTGCAATGGCTCTTGGCGTTGTATTCGCTGTATTGGCGGGAGTGTGGATATGGTCTTAAATCAAGCAACTCTTAAACGTGATGGTGTACAAGATTACGTATCTTTACGTACCACGGCATTAATAATTAGCGCATATGCTATTTTTATTATCGGCTATTTTTTAGCGACGCCAGAAGTCACTTTCGAAGCCTGGACAGGCCTCTTCTCTAACCTAGCTATGAAAGGGTTTACGTTAGTAACTCTAATATGCATCATGGTTCATACCCGCATTGGCCTTTGGCAGGTTTTAACAGACTATGTTAAAAACTCAAAGTTACGCGCATTTTTAGGGTTTGTTCTAAACCTAATGGCCGTTGCTTACGTAGCTATTGGTCTAATTGTATTGTGGGGTGTTTAAGTGAAATATTCTGTTCGTGAATTTGACGCCGTAGTAATCGGTGCTGGTGGTGCAGGTATGCGCGCTGCCTTGGCTATTACTGAATCGGGCAAAACGTGTGCATTAATATCTAAAGTATTTCCAACACGCTCACACACTGTATCCGCTCAAGGCGGTATTACAGTAGCGCTTGGAAATTCACACGAAGATAACTGGGAATGGCATATGTACGATACCGTTAAAGGTTCCGATTTTATCGGTGACCAAGACGCTATTGAATACATGTGTCAAACTGGCCCAGAAGCTATTACTGAATTAGAAAACATGGGTTTACCATTTTCTCGTTTTGAAAATGGCCGTGTTTACCAACGTCCGTTTGGTGGCCAATCGAAAAATTTTGGTGGTGAGCAAGCAGCACGTACTGCAGCCGCAGCTGACCGTACTGGTCACGCTTTATTACATCTCCTTTATCAACAAAATGTTAAAAACAAAACAAATGTATTCTCTGAGTGGTATGCACTTGATTTAGTTAAAAACGATAATGGTGATGTTGTTGGCTGTACTGCAATTGAAATTGAAACAGGTGAAATCACTTATTTCAAATCAAAGGCAGTTGTTCTCGCTACTGGTGGTGCAGGTCGCATATACGCCTCAACCACAAATGCTCATATAAACACTGGTGATGGTGTTGGTATGGCTACGCGTGCTGGCATATCTATGCAAGACATGGAGATGTGGCAGTTCCACCCGACCGGTATTGCAGGAGCAGGTACGCTTGTAACTGAGGGCTGTCGTGGTGAGGGTGGTTATCTTTTAAATAAAGATGGCGAGCGTTTCATGGAACGTTATGCACCTAACGCAAAAGACTTAGCATCTCGTGATGTTGTTGCACGTTCAATGATGACCGAAATTCGTGAAGGTCGTGGTTGTGATGGTCCTTGGGGTCCTCATATCAAGCTTAAGCTTGACCACTTAGGTGAAGAAACGCTTAACTTACGTCTTCCTGGCGTATGTGATCTTGCAAAAACATTTGCTCACGTTGATCCAGCTAAAGAGCCGATTCCAGTTATACCAACATGTCATTACATGATGGGTGGTGTACCAACTAACGTAAATGGCCAAGTACTTCAAATCAACGCTCAAGGCGATGAAAAAGTAGTTGAAGGTTTATTTGCGGTTGGCGAGATTGCGTGCGTATCTGTACACGGTGCAAACCGCCTTGGTGGTAACTCGTTACTAGATTTAGTTGTATTTGGTCGAGCTGCGGGTAACTTCTTAGGCACATACCTAAGAGATGTCGAGGTATCTAAAGCGGCGTCTGAGTCAGACTTAGAAGCGTCACTTGCTCGTTATAATCGTTGGGAAAACTCAACAGCTGGGCAAGGTGAAGATCCTGTTCAAATTAAGAAAGATCTTCAACAATGTATGCAGCTTAACTTCTCGGTATTCCGTGAAGGTGATTCAATGGCGACTGGTCTTCAAGAACTTAAAGAAATTCGTGAGCGTCTGCAACATGCTCGTCTTGACGATAAATCGTCAGACTTCAACACGCAGCGTATCGAATGTCTTGAACTTGATAACTTAATGGAAACAGCTTACTCAACAGCAGTAGCTGCGAACTTCCGTACAGAAAGCCGTGGTGCACACTCTCGTTTTGACTTCCCAGACCGTGATGACACGAACTGGTTATGTCACTCAGTATACAATCCTGTTACGGATGAAATGAGTAAGCGTGACGTAAACTACGCGCCTAAGACGCGTGAAGCATTTCCACCTAAAGCACGTACATACTAGGAGCGAGACGATGGCACAAGTACAATTTTCAGTTTATCGTTACAATCCAGATGTTGACAACGCACCGCGTATGCAAGATTACACCTTGCAAATTGACGATGGTCACGACATGATGGTTCTGGATGCACTTTTATTATTAAAAGAGCAAGATCCTTCACTTTCATTCCGTCGTTCATGCCGTGAAGGCGTGTGTGGTTCTGACGGTGTTAACATGAATGGTAAGAATGGTTTAGCATGTATTACTCCTTTATCTACGTTACAAAATAACGGTAAAGGTACAATAGTAGTTCGTCCTCTTCCAGGATTACCTGTGGTACGTGACCTTGTTATTGACATGAGTCAGTTCTACACTCAATACGAAAAAGTTAAACCGTATCTAATTAATGACACACCTGCTGCAGGTGAACGTCTTCAGTCTATTGAAGAACGTGATAAATTAGACGGCTTATATGAGTGTATTTTATGTGCATGTTGTTCAACATCGTGTCCTTCGTTCTGGTGGAATCCAGACAAGTTCATTGGTCCAGCAGGCCTTCTTCATGCTTACCGTTTCTTAGCTGATAGCCGAGATACAGCAACAGAAGAGCGTCTAGCAGACCTAGACGATGCGTTCAGTGTGTTCCGTTGTCACAGTATCATGAACTGTGTTAGCGTTTGTCCTAAAGGTCTTAATCCGACCAAAGCGATTGGGCAAATCAAATCTATGTTATTAAACCGTTCAGTTTAACTACATAGAAACGTAAGATGGCTAGTATTAATTATTAGCCATCTTGTTATTATAACTATTAATTTCTGCGCTAAAGAAAAGGGCTTATAAATGCACGAAGGTGTGATGAAGGCATGGTTAGAATCTTCACATTTAAACGGCGGCAACGTTGCTTATGTAGAAGAGCTTTATGAAGCGTATTTAGACGATGCGACTTCTGTGCCAGATGAATGGCGAGAAGTGTTCGAACAATTACCAAAAGTTAATGGTGTGGATGTTGAAGTAAAACATTCAGAAGTTCGTGCACAGTTTGCACAGCTTGCAAAAAACAAGCATAGAGAAGTAGTGGTAGCAGAGGGTAGTGGCGGTGACCTAAAACAGGTTAAAGTTCTACAACTTATTAATGCTTTCCGTTTTCGTGGTCACCAAAATGCAAACCTAGATCCATTGGGTATTTGGGAACGAGAGCGTGTTCGAGATTTAGAGCTAGATTACCACGATTTATCAGAAGCTGATTTTGAGCGAGAGTTTAACGTAGGGTCTTTTGCGGTTGGTTCAGACTCTATGCCTTTAGGTGAACTATACCAAGCGCTTAAAACCACATACTGTGGTTCTATCGGTGCAGAGTATATGCACATCACATCGACAGAAGAAAAGCGTTGGTTACAACAACGTTTAGAATCTGTTCAATCTAGGCCTAAATTCGAAAAAGAAGAAAAGCTACGTATCCTTAAAGGATTAACCGCTGCTGATGGTCTTGAAAAATATTTAGGTGCTAAGTTCCCAGGTGCTAAACGATTTTCACTAGAAGGTGGAGACGCGCTGGTACCTATGCTAAAAGAACTTATTCACCGCGCAGGTGAAAGTGGCCAACAAGAAGCTGTAATAGGCATGGCTCACCGTGGACGATTAAATGTTTTAGTAAACGTTTTAGGTAAAAATCCATCAGAGCTTTTTGATGAATTCGCCGGTAAGCATAAAGAAACGCTTAGCTCTGGTGATGTTAAATACCATATGGGGTATTCATCAGACTTTGCTACCAAGGGTGGCAACGTTCACATGGCGTTGGCCTTCAACCCTTCTCACCTTGAAATAGTTAATCCAGTAGTTATGGGTTCTGTACGCGCTCGTTTAGATCGTTTAGGTGACAGTACGGGAATAAAAGCGCTCCCGATCACTATTCATGGTGATTCTGCTGTAACAGGTCAGGGTGTGGTTCAAGAAACGTTTAATCTTTCCCAAACTAATGCCTTTAGTTGTGGTGGCAGCATTCGAATTGTTGTAAATAACCAAGTTGGTTTTACTACTTCTAAACAAGACGATGTTCGCTCTACAGATTACTGTACTGATATCGCAAAAATGGTACAGTCGCCTATTTTCCACGTGAATTCTGATGATCCTGAAGCAGTTGCATTTGTAACGCAGATAGCACTTGATTTCAGAAATAAATTTAAGCGTGATGTGGTTATTGATTTAGTTTGTTATCGTCGACATGGCCACAATGAAGCTGATGAGCCAAATGCTACTCAGCCTTTAATGTACCAAAAAATTAAAAAACACCCAGTTCCACGCTTGGTATATGCGGATCAGTTAATTGCTGAAGGTTCTTTTACAGAGCAGGAAATTAAAGCCCTTGCAGATGAGTACCGCAATGCATTAGATGACGGCAATTGTGTTGTATCTGAAATTCAGCCAGAAACGTCTCATTCTTCAGATTGGGCTAAATACGTAGGCCACGATTGGGATGTAGATTACGACGCAAGCGTTTCAGTAGAAAAGCTTAAAGAGCTTGGTGAAAAGGTAGCTAGTTACCCTGAACAATATAAGGCTCAATCGCGTGTTAAAAAGATTTACGAAGATCGTAAGCTTATGGCCGCTGGCGAAAAGCCGCTTGATTGGGGGATGGCAGAAACTCTTGCTTATGCAACTATCGCAACCGAAGGCACAGATATTAGAATGACTGGCCAGGATTCTGGTCGAGGTACGTTCTTCCATCGTCACGCAGTTGTTCACAGCCAGAAAGACGGTGCAACTTACCTCCCTTTGCAACATTTAAGTGAAGATCAGGGCACGTTCCAAGTTTTTGACTCGGTACTTTCTGAAGAAGCCGTTGTTGCATTTGAGTATGGCTATGCGACTGCGGAGCCAACTTCTCTTGTACTTTGGGAAGCTCAGTTTGGTGACTTTGCAAATGGTGCACAGGTTGTATTTGACCAATTCTTGAGTTCAGGCGAGCAAAAATGGGGTCGTTTATGTGGTCTTACCATTTTGTTACCTCATGGTTATGAGGGCCAAGGCCCAGAGCATAGCTCTGCACGTCTAGAGCGCTTCTTGCAGCTTTGTGCTGATCACAATATGCAGGTTTGTGTTCCGTCTACACCAGCGCAAGTTTACGCAATGTTACGACGTCAATCGGTCAGACCTCTTCGTCGACCACTGATTGTTATGACACCTAAGTCGTTACTACGCCATCCACTTGCTGTTTCTTCACTTGAAGAACTTTCAAATGGTGTATTCCATAATATGATCGACGAAGTTGATGATATTAAATCTGATGACGTTGAACGCGTTGTATTTTGTAGTGGTAAAGTTTACTACGAGCTACTTCAAGAGCGTCGTAAGCTGGAACAAAATAATATTGCCATCGTTCGTGTAGAGCAATTATACCCGTTCCCACATGACGAAATGAAAACTATTATGGAACGTTACCAACACGTTACTGATTTTGTATGGTGTCAAGAAGAGCCACAAAATCAAGGTGCATGGTACTGTTCTCAGCATCATTTTGTTGATGCAATTCCACAAGGTGCTAAGTTAAAATACGCAGGCCGTAAAGCTTCTGCGTCACCAGCGTGTGGTTACATGTCAGTACATACTAAAGAACAACAAGCGCTCGTTGCCGACGCGCTTACTATAGAAAATAAAGGATAAGCGATGAGCACAGAAATTAAAGTTCCTGTTCTTCCTGAGTCGGTTGCAGATGCTACCGTTGCTACATGGCATGTAAGTGTTGGCGACAAAGTAACTCGCGATCAAAACTTAGTTGACATTGAAACAGACAAAGTAGTGTTAGAAGTAGTTGCACAACACGACGGTGTAATTACAGAAATTTCTCAAGAAGAAGGTGCTACTGTACTTGGTGATCAAGTTATGGGCTTGCTCGGCGATGCTGATGCAGCGCCTGCGAGTGAAAGCACATCTTCAAACAAATCAGAAAAATCAGAAGACGCGCCAGCGGCGCCATCAGCACCAGCATCAGAAGGTAAAGAAGTGGATATTAAAGTACCTGTACTCCCGGAATCAGTTGCAGACGCAACAATTGCTACATGGCATGTACAACCTGGCGACGTGGTAACACGCGATCAAAACTTGGTAGATATCGAAACTGATAAAGTTGTTCTTGAAGTGGTAGCTCAAGAAGACGGTATTATGGGCGATATCATTAACGCTGAAGGCGATACTGTTCTTGGTGAACAAGTTATTGGTTCAGTTAAAGCCGGTGGCACACCTGCAGCTACGGCTGCAAAACAAGAAGCTGCACCTGCTGCTGATTCAGCTGACAGCTCTGATGTATTAACGCCATCTGTTCGTCGTTTAATTGCTGAGAAAGGCCTAGATGCTTCTAAAATTAAAGGTACGGGTAAAAATGGTCGCGTAACTAAAGAAGACGTTGATACTTTCTTAAAAGCACCTGCACCATCAGCTAAGAAAGCTGAAGCTGCGGCTCCAGCTGCACCAATGGGTGATCGTACTCAAAAACGCGTTCCTATGACACGTTTACGTAAAACGATTGCTAATCGCCTTCTTGAAGCTAAAAACTCTACTGCAATGTTAACTACGTTTAACGAAGTTAATATGAAGCCAATTATGGATCTTCGTAAGCAGTACCAAGAGGTATTTGAAAAGCGTCACGGTATTCGTTTAGGCTTCATGTCTTTTTACGTGAAAGCAGTCACTGAAGCACTTAAACGCTTCCCTGATGTAAATGCATCAATTGATGGCGACGATATTGTATACCACAATTATTTTGATATCAGCATTGCTGTTTCTACACCTCGTGGTTTAGTAACACCAGTTCTTAAAGATTGCGATAAGCTATCAGTTGCTGAAATTGAAAAAGGTATCCGTGAACTAGCACTTAAAGGTCGTGACGGTAAGCTAACACTTGACGATATGACGGGTGGTAACTTTACAATTACAAATGGTGGTGTATTCGGCTCGCTATTATCTACGCCTATCATTAATTTGCCACAGTCTTCAATTTTGGGAATGCACAAAATTCAAGACCGTCCAATGGCAGTAAATGGTAAAGTTGAAATTCTTCCTATGATGTATTTGGCACTTTCTTATGATCATCGCCAAATAGATGGTAAAGAATCTGTTGGTTTCCTAGTAACAATTAAAGAGTTACTAGAAGATCCAACACGTTTATTACTAGATGTTTAATCTAGTTGTATAAAATGTAAGCTGTGAATGGATGTTCACAGCTTTTTTTTTGCGCCTTTGGTCGTACTGGGGTTTTCATGTTAAGCCTTGGCAACTATACTAGGTGCGCAATTTGGGATAGTTGTTTATTTGAAAAAGTATTCAGCTCTTTTAGTATAAAAAATTGGATAAAGCATCATGAATTTGCATGAGTATCAGGCAAAACAACTTTTTGCCGAATATGGTTTACCAGTTTCTCAAGGTTTCGCTTGCGATACACCTGAAGAAGCTGCAGCAGCTGCTGAAAAAATCGGCGGTGATATGTGGGTTGTTAAAACTCAGGTTCACGCAGGTGGACGTGGTAAAGCTGGCGGTGTAAAGCTAGTTAAAACTATCGATGAAGTTAAAGCGTTTGCAGCTAACTGGTTAGGTAAAAACCTAGTTACTTACCAAACAGACGAAAATGGTCAGCCAGTTGCTAAAATTTTAGTAGAAAGCTGTACAGACATTGCCAACGAATTGTACCTAGGTGCAGTAGTTGACCGTGCTTCTCGCAAAGTTGTTTTCATGGCGTCTACTGAAGGCGGTGTTGAAATTGAGACTGTTGCTGAAGAAACACCAGAACTTATCCACAAAGCTGAGATTGATCCATTAGTTGGTCCTCAGGCTTACCAAGCACGTGAACTTGGTTTCAAATTGGGTCTGAACCCAACACAAATGAAACAGTTCGTTAAGATCTTCATGGGTCTTGGTAAAATGTTTAACGATTTCGATTTCGCACTTCTTGAAATCAACCCGTTAGTAATCACAGACGAAGGTAACCTTCACTGTCTTGACGGTAAAATCGGTATCGATGGTAATGCACTTTACCGTCAACCAAAAATCCGTGAGTTCCACGATCCATCTCAAGAAGATGCACGTGAAGCACATGCAGCAAGCTTTGAACTTAACTACGTAGCATTAGATGGTAACGTAGGTTGTATGGTAAACGGCGCAGGCCTAGCGATGGGTACTATGGACATCGTAAACCTACACGGCGGCAAGCCAGCTAACTTCCTAGATGTTGGTGGCGGCGCGACTAAAGAACGTGTTTCTGAAGCATTCAAAATCATCCTTTCTGACGACAATGTTAAAGCTGTTTTAGTTAACATCTTTGGTGGTATCGTTCGTTGTGACATGATTGCTGAAGGCATCATTGGCGCAGTTAAAGAAGTTGGCGTAAATGTACCTGTAGTTGTGCGTTTGGAAGGTACTAATGCTGAATTAGGTCGTGAAGTTCTTAAGAGCTCTGACTTAGACATCATCGCTGCTGAATCATTAACAGACGCTGCTGAAAAAGTTGTTGCTGCTGCGGAGGGCAAATAATGTCTGTATTAATCAATAAAGATACAAAAGTTATCTGTCAGGGTTTCACTGGTGGCCAAGGTACTTTCCACTCAGAGCAAGCGCTTGAGTACGGTACTCAAATGGTTGGTGGTGTTAGCCCAGGTAAAGGCGGTCAAACGCACCTTGGTCTTCCTGTATTCAACACAGTACGTGATGCAGTACAAGAAACTGGCGCAACTGCTTCAGTTATCTACGTACCAGCACCTTTCTGTAAAGATGCAATCTTAGAAGCAATCGATGCTGGCATCGAGCTAATTGTTTGTATTACCGAAGGTATCCCTACGCTTGATATGGTTGACGTTAAAGTTAAACTAGATCAAACAGGTACTCGTATGATCGGTCCTAACTGTCCAGGTGTTATCACTCCGGGCGAAACTAAGATTGGTATCATGCCTGGTCACATCCACAAGCCAGGTAAAGTAGGTATTGTTTCTCGTTCTGGTACTTTAACGTACGAAGCGGTTAAGCAAACTACAGATGCTGGTTTTGGTCAGTCTACGTGTGTTGGTATTGGTGGTGATCCAATCCCAGGTACTAACTTTATCGACGTTCTAGAAATGTTCGAAAAAGATCCACAAACTGAAGCAATCGTAATGATTGGTGAAATTGGTGGTACTGCAGAAGAAGAAGCTGCAGAGTACATCAAAGCTAACGTAACTAAACCTGTTGTATCTTACATTGCTGGTGTTACTGCACCAGAAGGTAAGCGCATGGGTCACGCTGGCGCAATCATCGCAGGCGGTAAAGGTACTGCTGATGAGAAATTTGCTGCATTAGAAGCTGCTGGCGTACAAACTGTACGTTCACTTGCTGATATCGGTAAAGCACTTAAAGAGAAAACAGGCTGGTAATCAGCTTAGTTTAATCTTTGCAAAGGCTCGCATTTAGCGAGCCTTTTTGTTTATGTACCCAATTAAAATGGGTAACTTATATGTTGAAAAAATCTAACCGTTAAATCTTGTCGTTCTTTATTTATATCTAGCTCATCACAAAGACTAAAAATCGTTTTTTCAACCTGATTCATAAATTTACCGTAACCAATTTCTTGCTTGTTTTGCTTTGTAGCAACGATTACAAAATGCATTGTTTCGACTAACTTTTTGTTATCGTAAAAATATTTAACTTGTTGTTCTTCGTTGTCTAGTTCAAAGCTTAATTTTTGAAGTTCTTCATTTCCTTCATTTACATCGACTTTGCTATTACGAATAATTGGTTTAGCACCATTTGCCACCAATGCACCATGGGTGAGCTTATTCACTTCACAACATCGCTTAAAGCTATCTAAAAAGTAATCATAAAATTGATTAAAGTCGCCATTGTTAATTAAAGTTTGAAATTGAGTTTTAATAGCTCTTGATACAGGAATAGAAAATGTTGCGTATGTCATCTCGGCATGGTCTTTCGGTATTTCACAGTGACGATTTTGATACCTAGGATACAAACTCCTCAATTTGTAGCCGTAGGTTTCTTTATTACCTTTATTTTTGGCAAATAAGTCATAAGTTAAATGTTGATGATCACGCACTTTAAATTGTGGTTGATCAATAAATAACTGTTCTTGCATAAGCGTTAATACTTTTTGGACTTTTCTGTGAAATACAGCGGAGTTAGCTCGTATATCTTCACCTGTAGCTAAAAAAAGTAAGCGCACTTTTTTACTTTGCGTGTCGGTTGAATAATAAAGTTTGTGTGCTTCGTGATAGCGTGGGTTATAAAATATAAGCATTTGCTTATTAGTCTCTAACTGATAAGACTCATCATGAAACCTGACAACAGGAAGTTTGTCGTTTGCTAAAATATGCACATTATGTAGCTCATATTCATCGCATGCTGCAAATAATTGTCGTGCTATTCTTTCGTAACAACAGTTTATTGAGTTAAAGCTTTCGTAAAAACTATCGTTAGGGGTAACTTCTGCAAGTAAGTAATGATTAGCGCGTGCATTACTAGGTATATAAACACGGTGCTGGTTAAGTAAAGCCATCTCTTAATCCTTATAAAGTACGGTATTGACGCACTATAAAGCGCTTCTATGAATTAAATATTGCGCTAAAACAAACTTTATTCGTTAAAAACAGATTAGATGGATTAAAGTTAATCAATAAGTAAGATAAAGCGTAATCTATTACTGTATGTTAGTGACTGTTTTTGTAATAATGCATTAGTTTTGTTAATAAGTAATATTTAGAGGATCGTACTCCTATGGCGGAAATTGAGAATCGCCCAAGTAACTTTATTAGAACCCGAATTGATGAAGACTTAGCAAGTAAAAAGCATGCTGCAACGCATACGCGTTTTCCACCTGAGCCCAATGGTTTTTTACATATTGGTCATGCAAAATCAATCTGCTTAAATTTCGGTATTGCAAAAGATTATAACGGCTTATGTAATTTACGATTTGATGATACAAACCCAGAAAAAGAAGACATTAACTACGTTAATTCTATAAAAGAAGACGTTCAGTGGTTAGGGTTTAATTGGGATGGTGACATAAAGTATTCTTCTAATTATTTTGACACTCTATACGGTTATGCCGTTGAGCTTATAAACAAAGGTTTAGCCTATGTTTGTTTTTTAACTGCAGACCAAGCACGTGAATACCGCGGCACTTTAACGGAGCCAGGAAAAAACAGCCCATACAGAGATACATCTCCTGAAGAAAACCTCGCACTATTTGAAAAAATGCGTGCAGGGGGCTTCAAAGAGGGTGAATGTGTATTGCGTGCGAAAATTGATATGGCAAGCTCGTTTATGGTGCTTCGCGATCCAATTATATACCGTGTTCGTTTTGCTCATCATCACCAAACTGCTGATAAGTGGTGTATTTACCCAATGTACGATTTTACGCATTGTATTTCTGATGCAATTGAAGGTATTACCCACTCATTATGTACTCTTGAGTTTCAAGATAACCGTCGTTTATACGACTGGGTACTTGATAACATTAGTATTGACTGTCATCCGCAGCAAATAGAGTTTTCTCGTTTAAACCTTGAATATACAATTATGTCTAAGCGTAAGTTAAATGACCTAGTTGTTAATAATATGGTTGAAGGATGGGATGATCCTCGTATGCCTACCATTGCAGGCCTTCGCCGTCGTGGTTATACACCGGCTTCAATTCGTGAATTTTGTTTACGAATAGGCGTAACTAAGCAAGAAAATATGGTTGAAATGGGTATGCTAGAAGCGTGTATTCGTGATGACTTAAATGAAAATGCCCCGCGTGCCATGGCTGTACTCGATCCGGTTAAAGTGGTTATTGAAAACTATGATGCCCAGAGCATAGAAACTTTATCGGTGGCTAATCACCCTAATAAAGAAGAAATGGGCCGACGTGACGTACCATTTACTCGTGAGATATACATTGAACGAGAAGACTTTAAAGAGCAGGCTAATAATAAATTTAAACGTTTAGTGCTCGATAAAGAAGTTCGTTTACGTGGTGCTTATGTCATAAAAGCTAACCGGGTTGAAAAAGACGAAAACGATGAAATAACGACTATTTACTGTACTTACGACAACGAAACACTAGGTAAAAACCCAAGTGACGGTCGTAAAGTTAAAGGCGTTATTCACTGGGTATCGGCCTCACAGGCTATCACTGCTGAAGTTCGTCTATACGATCGCTTGTTCAATGTGCCCAATCCAGCAGCAGCTGAGGAGTTTGAAACAACATTGAATCCTGAGTCGTTAGTTGTATTAGACAATGCCAAACTTGAACCGTCATTAGCTAACTCTCAAGCAGAGCAGGGCTTTCAGTTTGAGCGAACGGGTTACTTTTCACGAGACTCTAAATCAGACAATATCGTGTTTAATCAAACAGTGGGTCTGCGTGATTCTTGGTCTAAAACTCAATAGGTTGATTATTACTATACCCTTTAATTTACGGGTATAGTAATTTAGACACAAAAAAACCTGCCATTGGCAGGTTTTTTTATAACTAAATTATATTAGCTGTTCGCGTCGCTAAATGCTTTACATGCAGCTTTGTCATCACACTCGCCGTAAAGGTATAAAGAATGGTTGGTTAATGTAATACCGTTTTCTTGAGCTATTTCAAGCTGACGACGTTCAATCATTTCATCTTCAAACTCAACAACTTTTCCACACTTCAAACACACTAAGTGATCGTGGTGAGTACTGCCTGATAATTCGAATACCGACTTTCCGCCTTCAAAGTGATGACGGCTTACAATGCCTGCATCATCAAATTGGTTAAGTACGCGATATACAGTTGCAAGGCCAATTTCTTCACCTAAATCCAAAAGAATTTTGTAAACATCTTCAGCACTGATGTGTTGGTTATCTGGAGACTGTAAAATCTCTAAAATTTTAATACGCGGTAAAGTTACTTTTAAACCGGCTTTTTTAAGTTCCAAGTTATGATCAGTCATTAAATCTGTCTCAATTTTATTTGGTTATACTAGACATCTTGCAAAGATGCTCACGATACATAAGCAACAAATAGGATAACGTGCCTAGGCCTCAAGTGCAAAGAAGAAATGATTTATATTGCAGTAAATAAAGAAAACGCTAACTGTTTGATAACTATTTAAACAGTTAGCGATATTTTGGATAGGTTAATCAGCGAGTTCGCTTAAACACATTTCATCGAATACCTGCGCTGACCACGCTTTTACACGTTGCTCAGTGAGTTCTGGTTGGCGATCTTCATCAATACCTAAACCAACAAAGTGATTGTCGTCTGCCATACCTTTTGAGGCTTCAAAATCGTAGCCTTCAGTAGACCAGTGACCTACAACAATAGCACCACGTTCGGTGACAATATCGTTGATCATGCCCATAGCGTCTAAAAAGTATTCAGCATAATCTTCTTGATCACCACAACCAAAAATAGCAACAAGTTTGCCTTCAAAGTCTACCTCTTCAAGCTCAGGGAAAAAATCATCCCAATCACATTGTGCTTCGCCGTAGTACCACGTTGGAATACCAAATAAGATTAAATCAAAATCTGCAATCTCTTCTTTAGAGCTTTTTGCAATATCATGCACAGCCACAAGCTTTTTACCCAATTCTTTTTGGATCATTTTTGCTACGTGTTCTGTGTTACCTGTGTCACTTCCGAAAAAAATGCCTACACTTGCCATGGATTTACAACCTTTTATGTATCAATAGCCAATCTTTCTTGTAAAATCGTTTCAATCAGCGCACTGCGGCTAATATTTTGTGCATCTGCCATATCACTCAATGCTTGATATAACTGCGATGAAACTTTAAATTCAACACGTTTTAAACCACGTGCTTTATCTCTTTTTATTTGATTACGTTTATTAACCTTTAACTGCATATCCCGAGAAAGGGGGTTTGTTTTGGGTCTGCCTGGTCGTTTTTCGTATTCAAATAAATCAAGCGTTGTTCTATCTGTTTCTGACTTCGCCATGCCTAACCTACACCTGCGCCTTGCCAAAATACTTGAATAAGTCCTTTAGCAATAAAGCCTGAACAGCCTAAAAAGAGTACGGTCCATACTATATAGCGACCAAACTTTGGTACATTACCACTTTTAAGTACGTCTTTAATCGCCAAGCCGATGAATATCAAAATACCGGCTAAGCCAAAGTACAACCCTAGGGTATCAAATTCGTTAATTAACTGACTGACCATCAACGTATAACCTTTAAATTAAACGGCGCGTACTATAGCATAAAAATATTCATTTATTTAGTACGTACTTCTAAAAACAAGCGATTAAAATAACTTTAATTTTGAATCAAAAAATCACTAATTGCTTTATTAACTGCAATTGGCTTTTGGGCATGCAACCAATGCCCGGCACCATGAATGATTTTTGCATTGGTGTTTTTAAAACGGGTTGTAATTGCTGTACGGTGCTCAGGTAAAATATAGTCAGAGTCATTCCCTTTAATGAAAAGAGTATCACATAAACAAGAATTGTTTTCATTAACATTTGAAAGTATTTCTGAATATTTTTTATCAATAACAGGTAAGTTAAATCGCCACGTCAAGTTTCCTGCTGTATTTTTAGCTAAGCTTTTTAGTAAAAACTGACGAACTCCTAGCTCATCGATAAAAGGCTGCATTATTGCATCTGCATGCTTTCTGTCTTCAATATTTTCAGAGGCAACTGCGTTAAGTGCCTTCAATATCTCAGTATGTCGTGGCGGGTAGATAACGGGTGCAATATCCAGTACAACTAATTTTTCAATCAATTGCGGTTGAGTTAATGCAAGCTCCATTGCCACTTTTCCCCCCATCGAATGACCAATTATATGTGCTTTTTCTATATTTAAGTGTTGTAGTAACTCAACAATGTCTTTTGCCATAGCAGGGTAATTCATCTCGTCACTGTGAGGTGATAGGCCATGATTACGCAAATCTACATTAGTGACAGTAAAGTTTTCACTTAAAGGCTTAGCAATTACGTTGAGGTTTTCTAAAGAACCAAAAAGTCCATGTATTAAAATAACATTTGGGCCCTGCCCAAGTTGCTTATAATTTAGCTTCATACATTGCTCCTACAAATATCGCCTTAGTTTGCCGAGCTATACATAAAAAAGCAAAAAATAGTGCCTGATTAACCAATTTATCAGATAGATCTGCTAAAACTTAACCTATCGTTCGAGTAAAACCGGCTTAATCGGGTGTGGATGTTTGAAATGCATGGGAGTGCTTGTTGTAACTCGCATTTATTATTGGATTGGGTATAATCAGGCGTGAGAAAAAAATGTGACCCGTAATGACAGGAAGACCATGAAACAAATCGACATAGACGACGAGTTATATCAATATATTGCCAGCAACACGCAAAGTATTGGTGAAAGTGCATCCACAATTTTGCGTCGTTTATTAAATATGAGCGGCGAAAAACAATTAACCGCCGACGTAGAAATAATAAAAAATCAACAATTAACCACTGCATCTGCGGCATCTTCAGTATCTGTTGAGCCAGAGCTTCAACAAGCGGACACTGAGACCCCCAAAACTGTCACACCAGTGAAGCAAAAAAATGCTAACGTTTTTAATGTACTAAATAAAGAAGAACTGGCAATGCAGAAAGGCGTTGTGGGTCGTTTTTTGTTTATTTTAAGTGCATTTTATCGCACTCATAAATCTGATTTTGCGGCTGTGCTAGATATTAAAGGCCGCGACCGTGTTTACTTTGCAACAAGTAAAGAAGATTTAGTAAATAGTGGAAGTAGCATGAATCCAAAAAATATTACCGATAGTGAATATTGGGTTATGACTAACTCTAATACAACACGCAAAAAGATGATGCTTCACGAAGTTGCGCTTTGCCTAGGATACAGTGCAGAGCAAGCTGAAAAAATTCGCGATTACCTGTAAGGAAATATAATGGCTATTCACTCAGGCGCAGGCAAGACTGCACCACAATCGGCACTTGTTAATGTTCCTAAATTAGTTTCGGCCTACTATTTAAATGAGCCAGATTTAGAGCAAAACCCAGAGCATTGCGTTGCATTTGGTACATCTGGACACCGCGGTTGCTCATATGATGTGAAATTTAATGAATCCCATATTTTAGCAATTACCCAAGCAATTTGTGATTACCGTAAGCAAAACGATATTTTTGGACCGTTATTTTTAGGTAAAGATACACATGCGCTTAGTGAAGCTGCTTTCAACTCTGCAATAGAAGTGCTTGTGGCTAACGAAGTACAGGTAATTACTCAGCAAGACGGCGACTTTACACCCACTCCTGTTATTAGCCACGCGATAGTTTGCCATAACAAACTTAACCCAAATGAATTGGCTGATGGTATTGTTGTTACGCCTTCGCATAATCCTCCTGAAGATGGCGGCTTTAAATATAACCCACCTAACGGCGGGCCTGCTGATACAGACGTAACAAATTGGATTGAAGACAGGGCTAACAAATTATTACTTGAAGATTTAGTTGAGGTTGAATTATTTCCATTTGCTAAAGCTTCTCGATCAGGTTTTATTCGCTACGAAGATTTAATGACGCCGTACATTAACGACTTAGAAAATATCGTTAATTTAAAAGCGATTAGTGATGCAGGAATTAAAGTAGGTATTGACCCACTAGGTGGTTCAGGAATTAATTTTTGGCCTGTAATTGCGCAAAAATATAATTTAGATTTAACCGTAGTAAACGACAGTGTCGATCCGCGTTTTGCATTTATGCCACTTGATAAAGATGGCAAGATTCGTATGGATTGCTCTTCACCTTACTCAATGGCTAATTTAATTAAATTGAAAGATGATTTTGATATAGCGATTGGCAACGACCCTGATTACGACCGCCACGGCATTGTTACTCCAGATGGGTTAATGAACCCTAATCACTTCTTAGCTGTCGCTATTGATTACTTATTAAAACACCGCGAGTGGGATAGCAGCGTAGAAATAGGCAAAACACTCGTTTCGAGCTCGATGATTGATCGTGTCGTTGCTCGTAATGCGCGTAAAGTAAAAGAAGTTCCAGTAGGCTTTAAGTGGTTTGTTGAAGGCCTTAACAAAGGAAATCTTGCTTTTGGTGGCGAAGAAAGTGCAGGCGCTGCGTTTTTACGTTTTGATGGCAGCGTATGGTGTACCGACAAAGACGGATTTATCATGGGTTTACTTGCAGCTGAAATACTCGCAGTAACCGGTAAAACACCATCAGCGCTTTATAAAGAGTTAGAGCAAGAGTTTGGCTCCCCACTTTATAAGCGTTTAGATGCACCAGCAAGCAGCGCCCAAAAATCGCGCTTAAAAGCATTAAGTGCAGACGATGTAAAAGCCGATACATTAGCTGGCGAGCCTATTTTACAAAAGCTAACTCATGCCCCAGGTAATGATGCGGCCATTGGCGGCTTAAAAGTTGTCACAGAAAACGGCTGGTTTGCTGCTCGCCCATCGGGTACTGAAGATATTTATAAAATATACCTAGAATCGTTTAAAGGCGAAGCACATTTAGCTCTTCTAGAAAAAGAAGCTAAAAAGTTAGTTGACTCAGTAATTAGCTGATACCGCTTAAACTATGTAAAAACGGCTGAATTATTCAGCCGTTTTTTGTATCTCTCACACTATAAAGGGCTTTTATTATGTCAGCCACACCCGATTATTTAAATTTATTACAATCAACCGGGGATTTTCTAACCATTAGCCGAAATAACGAATGGCATTTAGCGCCTAGCCACTTTACGCTTAATAATGGTACCCAAGTTAATGTTCACGATACGGGCGTTATTGAGTTTCAGCCTGCGCTTACTACGTCAAAAGATATTGTGTTATCAAGTGCCGTACACGGTAACGAAACAGCACCTATTGAAATTTGTGATGAGCTAATAAAACAAATTATTTCGCAAAAGCTTGAGCTTAAACAACGAGTGCTTTTTATATACGGCAACCCTAAATCTATTAATATTGGTTTGCGTTTTGTAGAAGAAAACCTTAACCGTTTATTTAATGGCCACCACACAGTTGATGGTATTGAAATGAACGACGAACGTGTTCGAGCGGCAAAACTTGAAGGTTATGTAAGTGACTTTTTTGCTAGAGGCGAAAAGGGCAGTGAGCGTAGTCATTACGATTTGCATACGGCTATACGCGGGTCTAAAAATGAAAAGTTTGCCGTGTATCCATTTTTGCATGGCAAACCATGGAAAAAAACACAGCTACAATTTTTATTAAGCTGTGGTGTAAATACCGTTTTAATGATGAAGTCGCCAGCGACCACATTTAGTTATTATTCATCGTTTGTACATGGTGCAGATTCGTTCACAGTTGAGCTTGGGCAAGTAAAACCATTTGGGCAAAACGACATGACTCGTTTTGAAAAAACCAGAAAAACGTTAATTGCATTAATTAGTCAAAGTAAAGTTGAATACCCGCAATTTAATGCAAAAGACTTTGAGCTGTTTGCTGTTCACCGTACAATTAATCGCACTCAAGATGATTTTAGTTTCCCTTTTTCTGATGATGCAGAGAACTTTACGGGTTTTGCAAAAGGAGAACTCCTCGCAACAGACGGTGATACTCTCTATTATGCAGACGTTGAAGGCGAGGCTATCATATTCCCAAATGCAAAAGTAGCACTAGGACAACGTGCATTATTAACAGTTGTTCCAATGGAGATAGACAGTAACTTTGTATAATCAAACTCATTAGACCTCTTTAAGCCGCAAGTTAACTCACTGATTACTAAAGATTTAAGTGGCTGTATTGTTAACTTGCCACTTATTTAACCAATATTTACTTTTGTTTCGTCACAGATTTGTTGAATAACACTTTACGTTAACGTAAAGTGTTGGCAGCTTTAATTAAATATAGTGCAGATATTGCAAAGTTTATTCAGCAATAATCACCCATAATAATAATGTAAAAGGGGCACTATGTTACTGACAACAACAGAAGGTAGGTTATGAGTAATCCAAATAACGTATCGCTGAATATTAACCATGCGCTAGAATTTATTGACGGCAATGCGCTTAATATTCCAACCCTTAGTATTTTAACTGAGGATGGCGACATTCACCCAAGTGCGACAGCACCCGCTATTTCAAAACATACCGCAATTAAACTTTATGAAACTATGCGTTTTATACGTTTATTAGATGAGCGTATGCAAGGTGCTCAACGTCAAGGGCGTGTAAGCTTTTATATGCAATGCTTAGGCGAAGAAGCTGCCGTTACGGCATCTGCTGCTGCGCTTGATCAAGAAGACATGATAATGGCGCAATACCGTGAGCAAGCTGCACTTCATTACCGCGGTTTTACGCTAGACCAATTTATGAACCAAATGTTTTCAAATGAATTAGATTTAGGCAAAGGTCGTCAAATGCCAATTCATTATGGTTCTAACGAATTAAATTATATGACAATTTCTTCTCCACTTGGCACACAAATACCACAAGCGACAGGGTATGCATATGGACAAAAAGTAAAGCATATAGATGCGAAAACAGGCGAACTTGCAAGCACCATTGACAACGTGACTATTTGTTACTTTGGCGAAGGTGCTGCATCTGAAGGTGACTTTCATGCCGGATTAAACATGGCTGCAGTGCATAAAGCACCCGTGATATTTTTTGCACGTAACAACGGTTATGCTATTTCGACCCCAGCAGATGAGCAATTTAAAGGTGATGGTATTGCTTCGCGTGGCGTAGGTTATGGCATCAAAACAATTAGGGTAGATGGTACAGACGCACTAGCTGTGTTTGCAGCAACGCAAAAAGCCCGTGAAATTGCCTCTACACAAGGCGAACCTGTTTTAATTGAATCAATAGCTTATCGTTTAGGTGCTCACTCAACGTCAGACGATCCAAGTGGTTATCGTTCAAAAGACGAAGAAGCGAATTATAAAACATGCCCAATAGAAAAATTTAGAAAGTGGCTAGTAAAACAAGAGTGGCTTAACGAAGAAGACGATTTAAAAGCGAAAGAGTCTATACGTGAAGATATTTTAGCCGCCCTAAAGCGTGCAGAAGTAGTGCAAAAGCCTGCTTTAGAGGAATTGGTGTCAGATGTTTACGACACGCCTATACCATCACTTGTTCGTCAATATAATGAACTAAAAGAACATATACAAAAGCACCCAGATGCTTACCCAGTTACTGCAGGGAGAATTAAGTAATGGCTAAAATGAACATGCTACATGCAATTAATTCAGCTCTTGATATAACCATGAATGAACACCCGCAAGCGTGCATATTTGGCGAGGATGTCGGGTATTTTGGTGGTGTATTTAGAGCAACCTCAGGTTTACAAGAAAAATACGGTAAACACCGTGTATTCAACACGCCTCTAACAGAGCAAGGTATACTGGGTTTTGCCAATGGTTTAGCAGCTTTTGGTGCACCAGCACTAGCAGAAATCCAATTTGCAGATTATATCTTTCCAGCATTTGACCAAATAGTAAACGAGTCGGCTAAGTTTAGATATAGAAGCGGAAACGAGTTTAATGTTGGTAACTTAACTATACGTACCCCATATGGTGGTGGTATTGCAGGTGGCTTGTATCATTCGCAATCACCAGAAGCTTACTTTGCACATACACCTGGTTTAAAAATAGTGGTGCCACGTAACCCATATCAAGCTAAAGGTTTACTGCGTGCAAGTATTAAAGATGACAATCCGGTTATATTTTTTGAGCCTAAACGTTTGTACCGCGCATCAACGGGTGAAGTACCTGAAGAAGATTATTCAATAGAGTTAGGTAAAGCTGAAGTCGTGCAAGAAGGCAGTGACATTACAGTACTTGCTTGGGGCGCTCAAATGGAAATTATTGAAGATGCTGCAAAACAAGCAAGCGAGCAAGGCATACATTGTGAGGTTATAGATTTACGTAGTATTTTGCCGTGGGATATAGACACAATTGCTAAATCAGTCACTAAAACTGGCCGTTTAGTGATAAGCCATGAAGCACCTATTACAAATGGATTTGGTGCAGAAATTGCCGCCTCAATTCAACAAGCGTGCTTCCTCCATTTAGAGTCACCTATTTTACGTGTGTGTGGTTTAGATACACCTTACCCACTGGCGCTTGAAAAAGAGTACGTGCCTGATGCGCTCAAAGTATTAGCTGCAATTAAACAATCAATGGATTTTTAGGGGTTCCCATGGCTAAAGATTTTATATTACCCGATATTGGTGAAGGCATTGTTGAGTGTGAAGTGGTTGAATGGCTGGTACAAGAGGGTGATAGCGTTTGTGAAGATCAACCCATCTGTGACGTGATGACCGACAAAGCCCTAGTACAAATACCTGCTGTGCACGATGGAGTAATTACAAAGCTCTATCATCAAAAAGGCGAAATAGCTAAAGTGCATGCACCCTTGTTTGCAATGGATGTAGCAGGCGAAGCGGCTGACGTTGAAACGCAAGAGCATAATAGTGCACCCCAAAACAACAATACAGCTGAACAATTAGAAGATTTTATTTTACCAGATATTGGCGAAGGGATTGTTGAGTGCGAAATAGTCGACTGGTTAGTAGCCGAAGGCGATGAAATTGAAGAAGATCAAGCTGTTTGTGATGTAATGACTGATAAAGCCCTTGTGCAAATACCGGCCAAGTACACCGGTGCCGTACAAAAGCTGTATTATCAGAAAGGCGAAATAGCTAAAGTACATAGCCCACTGTTTCAAATGACTATTGCTGGAAGTGCACCTAAACAAAACATAGATGTAAACCAAGCCGTAGTAAAAGCGCAAACAAATGCAGCAGAGCAAGCAGCACCAGTAAAAGTTAATCAAACAGTAAAAGTGGTTAACACAAAAGCCGTTGCATCACCGGCTGTTAGACGAAAAGCACGTGAGCTTGATGTTGATTTAACACAAGTGCCGGGTAGTGGTAAAAATGGACGTATCTATAAACAAGATATAGAAGAGTTTATTAAAGGTGAAGTACCTAACAGTATTGATACATCACCGCTTAATAGCAATGTAGCCAACACACAAACTAATACGCAGAGCTCTGGCGTGCGTGTAGAGCCAATTAAAGGCATAAAAGCGGCGATGGCAAAACAAATGGTTGCTTCTGTTTCAACCATTCCACATTTTACATTTTGTGATGAAATAGATTTAACAGACCTTATTGCACTAAGGGCTTCAATGAAGGAGCAGTATAAAGCACAAGGCGTTAAACTCACTATGATGCCTTTCTTTGTTAAAGCCCTTTCGCTTGCGATGAAAGAATTCCCAGTTCTGAATTCTAAAGTAAATGATGATTGCTCAGAGCTTACTTATTTTAACGATCATAATATTGGTATAGCAGTCGATTCTAAAATTGGCTTACTGGTGCCTAATATTAAGTCGTGCCAGAGTAAAAATATTGTTGATGTGGCCAATGAGCTTACACGCCTTACTGAGTCCGCTCGCGAAGGGCGAGTACCACCTGAAGACTTAAAAGGCGGTACTATTAGCATTTCAAACATAGGTGCAATTGGCGGCACAATTGCCACACCAATTATTAATAAACCTGAAGTTGCTATTGTAGCGCTAGGTAAATTGCAGCATTTACCACGCTTTGATGAAAACGGCCATGTTGTGAGTAAGGCCGTTATGCAAGTTAGTTGGTCTGGTGATCACCGTGTTATTGATGGCGGAACAATTGCTCGCTTTAATAACTTATGGAAATCGTACTTAGAAAATCCATCGGCAATGATGATGGCAATGAGCTAGCAAGTATTGTAAGTTAATAAAAAACCGGCAACTTGCTGGTTTTTTGTTTTAAAGCAAAGCGTTTTTAATTAAGATACAGATGTTACTAAAAAGTAATTTAAAGACCCCGTTAGGGAATATAAAAAATAACACTAAGGAAATTTTATGGAACATTATATGAACGCGCTGCGTAGCTACGCAGATTTTTCAGGACGTAATCGCCGCAAAGCATTTTGGATGTTTTACTTAATCAACCTTTTGATATCTTTAGCTCTGGGCGTGGTTGATGAGTTAATGGGCGTAGCTGTGATTGGTACTATTTACAGTCTAGCATTGTTAATACCTCAATTAAGCGCTGGCGCACGTCGTTTACACGACACAGGCCGCTCAGGCTGGTGGCAGCTTCTTTGGTTAGTGCCAATTATTGGTTGGATTGTTTTAATTGTATTCCTTGCACAAGACTCGCATGAAGGCGAAAACGATTTTGGTCCTAATCCAAAAGAGTTAGCAGCAGAACCTGCTGCTGTATAAAGTAAAGTTTTAACCTAAAAAAGCTCAGTGTTCGCTGAGCTTTTTTATGCCTAAAATTTAATACGAAATAAAATATAAACCATAGCCAACCCCCAGAGCAGGAAGTGCTGTATATAAAGTGGCTATTATTGCGGCTTTTGGGGCTAACGCAATTGCAGGAAATAACGCATCTCCGTCGTTTGAAATTGCATTGGCTGTTAAAGCACTAAATGGAATGATGCCCTGTATATAAAGCGTGGTGACAATTATTTGCGGCCCACAACCTGGTAAAAAACCAATGAATACAGCAATCAGCGGTGCTAAATAAGCGTAATGGGCAAACCATGTTTTTAAATCAAATCCGGCTACATTTACGAGTATTTCAAATAACATAAATGATGCCACTACCCATGCAGTCACAAAGTGTGTGTCTTGTAGCACTTTCACCACTTTAGAAGGAGGGTTACATTCATCCTCCTCACTGGTAATTTGTTTATATGTTTCGCCTTTAGACGAGTAAGCCCATACCGTGACAATAAATAGAGCCATGCCCGCACCAAAAAAATGTATTCCAGTGCTTGTGTATTTTCCAAATTGGTTAAAGTCCACGTTAAATGCGATTAAAAACGCGATGATTAAACTTGGAAAAATCGCCAACATCCAAACAGGCTTACTGACTCTAATAATGCGGTTAGGCAATATTTTAACTTGGCGCGTTTGCTCTTTTAAAGAAGGGCGTAAAAAGTCGTGTTTATGGACTGTATTAACAACAGCACCACATATTGTTCCAACAACTAATCCTATAGCCATTATTACAGCGCCCTCAGAAGGGCGTGTAGCTAAAAGTAAAAATGCAGCATCGCCCATTGTTGCTGTTAGTACGGCAACAATAGCGCCAAAACTTGCTTGGCCTTTGGTAAATTGTGTAACCACTATTATAGCGCCCCCGCAGCCAGGTAAGGCACCTAATAAAGCCGCAAAAAAGACCTCTAATGCCGGTGATTTGGCACTTAGATAACTAAGCTCCAACTGAGGTAAACGCTCAATAGCGTAGTAATAAATTAGTAACGTAGCAGCAACAAATACACTGACTTGAAAAAACGCGTCGCTTAGTGTGGTAATTGCAACATCACGAAGTGATGGCACAGCAAAGCATACCAACAAAAAAAGAGGGAGTAATAAGCGTTTATTTTGGCTAACAAAGCGTTTTGAAGAAGGCGTAATTAATCCTATTTGAACTATTGAGGTCATATAGTGTTACCAATTAAATAAACAGGGTAACACTGTATATTCTTAGTAAATGATAATCAATATCATTTGGTGTATTTAAACCGATTACTCACTTTGAGTTTTTCGATGTTAAATTTTAGACTATTTGCGTTGAAATTCTGAGTTTGCATTCCAAGTAGGCCATTGCTGTTGCTCAGAAATATCAAAACCGACTTTATAAAATAATTGTAAGTCTTGAACAGCGCCCGATAAATCCCACTCATCGCGGTAACGGTCACAAGGCTGGTGGTAACAGCCGCGTAATACTAAGCTCATTCGTTTACGATAATTAGCCGTTTCTTCATCGGCTGCTTGTGTACCACCACCAGCGTACATTGCAGGTATGCCCATGTTAGCAAAAGCAAAATGATCAGAACGGTAATAACCACCCGATGATGGTTTAGGATCGCCCGATAAAGTTCTGCCTTGAACTGTTGCAGCATTCGCTAAGAACTCATCCATTTGAGACTTACCAATGCCTACCACACTCATATCTTTCACTTTGCCTAATAAATTTAAGCTGTCCATGTTAATGTTAGCAACCGTCTTGTTTGCGGCAATAACAGGATTTGCGGCGTAATACTTAGAGCCAAGTAACCCTTGCTCTTCTGCGGTTACTGCTAAAAATGTCATTGAGCGGCTAGGGTGCTTAGGTAATTTAGTAAATGCCTCTGCAACTTCTATTAAGCCTGCAGTACCCGTTGCGTTATCGTGAGCACCGTTATAAATTTGGTCACCTTTACGACTTGTATCTGTGCCTAAGTGATCCCAATGCGCTGAATATATTACATGCTCATCTGGCATTTCGCTGCCCGGTAATGTCGCAATAAAGTTGTAAGACACAGACGTTTTAATTGTATTACTCACATTTACAGAGGCGGTTAAATCACCCATATCAACATTATAAGCACCTTTAGCAGCATTTTGTTTTACAGTATCAAAATCTAAACCCGCTTTACTGAAAAGCTCTTTAGCCACATCACTAGTAACCCAACCTTCTACAGCAACACGGTCCATATTGTTGTTTTCTTTTTGAAAACCAAATTGCTCGCCACTCCACGAGTTCTCTACAACCGACCAAGGGTATGAAGCGGGTGCTGTTTCGTGAATAATAATTGCGCCTGCAGCACCTTGGCGACTTGCCTCTTCATATTTGTATGTCCAACGACCGTAGTAAGTCATGGCATCGCCCGTAAATAAAGCCGGATCTTTAGTTGCAAAACCAGGGTCGTTCACAAGCATGACCACGGTCTTACCTTTCACGTCAATCCCTTCGTAGTCGTTCCAGTTATACTCTGGTGCATTAACGCCGTAGCCTACAAATACAAGCTCAGAGTTTTCAATGCCTTCTTTTTCACTAATGCGGCTACTGCCCATAACCATGTCTTTTTTGTATTGGTAATCTTTGCCACCAATTGATAAAACCATGTTTGAATCAGCTTCTAGTGATACAAGGGGGACTTCTTGTAAAAAGCTATCACCATTGCCAGGCTCAAAACCCAATGCTTTAAATTGGGTTGTTAAATAATCTAATGTTAGCTTTTCGCCAGGTGACGAAGGCGCTCGGCCACCAAATTCGTCAGATGCCAATACTTTTATGTGTTTTGCTAACTCATCGGCTTTAATACTGTTATAGCCATTAGTTACATCTGAAGGAGTTATGCTTGTTGCTGCACAGCCAGCTAAAACAGCGCTGGCAAGAAGTGTGAGAGATAAATTGCGTTTCATATTCACTCGATTATTGTTTTAAGATTAAATAAGTATATTAACTTCTATTAAGTAGGGCTAGCTTTTGCGGTAAACTGTTACAAAATTAAAGGCCTATACAAGTTAGAAATTTATAATAATGAAGCGTTTTACTCCTCCTGAACAATGGCAACCCAACTGCCTAAAAACGGGTGCATTTAATCACCTAAACAGCTTGTTTAAACTTAATGAGCAAACTCAATGGCCTTCAGCAAAATGGTTTACTCCTTATTTAAATGCAACGAACGAGAATAATTTACCCATACAGTTTGTTGACGATGCACAAATAGACTTTGCTGAGCGCTATTACGAACAAGTAATTTTTGAAACTGGTGAAGTACCCACACGGACAGAAAATTGGCACGATCTATTCGGTGGTTTTATTTGGTGCTTATTTCCTAAAACAAAATCACTTATAAATCATCGGCATGTGCAAGACATTGCCGAATATGGTTTAACTAAGCGCACAAAACACAGAAACGCACTCACACTATTTGATGAATGTGGTGTTGTACTAGCCATTAGTGACAGTAAATGGCAAACCTGGCTACGTGCACATGAATGGCAAAAAACATTTATAGAGCACCGCCATGAGTGGGGGCAGTCAATTCAGGCTTTTATGTTTGGTCATGCCAATTATGAAATGCTTACTCGGCCCTATATAGGGCTTACAGGGAAAGCATTGTTTATAAATGTGCCCGATGAAATATTTTGTAAAGATTTAGCAACTCAATACCAGTACCTTGATCAAGTACTTTATGAGAAGATTAAATTAGAGCATTGCCTAGCCGATAACTCACAACTTTCGCCATTACCATTATTAGGTGTACCAGGCTGGCATGAAGACAATGAAAACGACACATTTTACAATAATACGGATTACTTTAGACCCAAACGAAGGACATGCGCATGATAGAAGTTGCCGGGCTTAAAAAACGTTTTAAGCTAACCAAAGACCATAAAAAAAATAAAATAGACGATATAGACCCCCGCGAAGATAAAGACTACTTTCATTCAGTCCGAGACGTCAGTTTTCGCTGCGCAGAAGGTGAAGTATTAGGGTTGTTAGGGCCCAATGGGGCAGGTAAAACAACCACGTTAAGAATGATCTCAACAGCATTAAAACCAGATGAAGGTTCTATTACAATTGCTGGCAACGACATTGTTAAAAAACCTCTTTTAGGGCGAAAGTCTATCGGCTTTTTATCAGGCTCTACCGGTTTATACGGGCGTTTAACTGTAAAAGAAAATATTGAATATTTTGCTAAACTCCACGGGATGAAAAAAAGCGATATAGCCTCACGTTGTGATGAGCTTTTCACGTTACTTGATATGCATAAATTTATAGATAAACGTGCTGAAAATTTATCAACAGGTATGAAACAAAAAGCAAATATAGCCCGTGCAGTTGTTCATCGCCCAGCGGTGGTTGTGCTCGATGAACCCACAACAGGTCTAGACATCATGACCACACAAACAGTGATCGAATTTATCAAAGGTTTAAAATCACAAGGTACACCGGTTATTTTCTCTACTCATCATTTAGATGAAGTTGCATTGTTATGTGACCGCGTAGCGGTAATTAACGAAGGTATAAGCTGCTTTGATGGCACCGTTGAAGCGTTTAAACAAGCCGGAAACAGTGAAGAGTTAAACCAAGCGTTTATGAACATATTAACGGAGAAGCATAATGTTTGAAGTATATAAAAAGGAATTAAAAGAGCTCCTTCGCGACAAGAAAACGCTGATGTTTGTTGTGTTATTGCCAGTACTTATTTTTCCAGTCATTTTTGCTATTGTAGCGTTTATTGGTACGCAAGCAGCTCTTGATGCCGATCAAAAAGTGAATACATACGTAATTATTAACGGCGAATACGCACAAGAATTTACCGACAAAGTGTTTTACCACAAAAGCTTTAAACTTTATAAAGGCAGTAAAACCTTTAATACAATAGAAGAGCTCAAAGCAGGTGTTACTGCCGGTGACATAGATATGGGTATTTACTTGCCAAGTAATGCCGTAAAAACGCTCGACTGCGGCGAGCAAAGTAAATGGCAAGTTGTATTTAACGACGCTAAATCAATAAACTTTTTATTTGAT
The DNA here is from genome assembly GCF_001469195.1 of Pseudoalteromonas sp. 10-33. NCBI lineage: Bacteria > Pseudomonadati > Pseudomonadota > Gammaproteobacteria > Alteromonadales > Pseudoalteromonadaceae > Pseudoalteromonas > Pseudoalteromonas sp. 10-33. The sequence goes on from NZ_LOFI01000028.1 coordinate 181,034, forward strand.
CGGGTCAAAGAGCTAGCGCAAGAATACAGCGACGTATTGCAAGCCGAAAAATTAAAAAGCTTTGGGATAGAAGAGTCTGCGCATAAATCTATTCTTAACCCTATTGAAGTTGTGAAAGTAGATACAGCCGATAAACGTGAAAACTTAGGCGAAAAAATAGGTGCTTATTTACCTTATTTACTTATCCCATTGGTTTTAATGGGAGCTACTTACCCAGCAATTGACTTAGGGGCAGGTGAAAAAGAACGCGGAACATTAGAAACATTGTTACTTACACCCATAACACGCACAGAGCTGGTACTTGGTAAGTTTATTACATTACTGACTACCTCTATTGCATCAACCACTATTACGGTTGTGAGTATGGGGTGTTGGGTTGCAGTGGCACTGGCGTTTGCTGACTTAGATTTTATTAAAACGGCTTTTAGTACCTTGGCAGTAACTGATTTACTGATGATTTTTGTATTATTACTTCCACTGGCTGCCATATTTTCTTCTTTAGCGCTAGCTATCTCAATTTATGCGCGAACGTTTAAAGAAGCACAAAATTATATGGCTCCGTTAAGTATGGGGGTGTTTTTCCCTATCATTATTTCAATAATGCCAAATATGGAATTGACAGCTAAAACCGCATTTATCCCGGTCACTAACGTTGCATTAGCCATTAAAGACATCATTAAAGGCACTGTTGACTACACCTTTGTAGGGCTAATATTTTTAGCAACCGTACTTATTGCAGGGGCGCTACTCGCATTTTGTGTTAAATGGTTTAACCGAGAAGATGTACTATTTAGATAGTGTTTCTGTTTGTAAAAAAGCATCACTTAAGTGGTGCTTTTTTGTTTTAGAATCAAGGTAAGGATTAAAACGTATTACGTGTACTAAAGTCAGCAGTTATTAAGTTGCTGACTTATTGGGTTTAGACGTGTTATCACTCATTTGTGGCGATGATATGTTAGATATGTCGGCGCTATCTAAAACTGTATGTGTATCTGACCAGTGAAGTAGTTCTATTTTGCCGTCAGCTTGTTCTACTAATGCAGTGCAGTTTTCTATCCAGTCTCCGTCGTTGGAATACACTATGCCGTCGCACACTTTTATTTTAGGGTGGTGTATGTGCCCACAAATAATGCCATCTACATTTTGCTTTTTGGCTTCATGAATAGCGGCGTCTTCAAACGCATTTATTGCTTCACGAGCTTTATGAACCCGTGCTTTTATCCACGACGCTAACGACCAATAATTACCCCCAAACAACTTTCTTATTTTATTGCTCCAACGATTTAAAAATAAAAGTAAATCGTAGCCAGTATCGCCTGCAATGCTAATAATTTTGTTATAGCGAGTTGCGCTATCAAAATCATCACCGTGAACCAGTAAAAAACGCTTATTTGCTTGAGTTACATGAATATACTGCTGGTGGACTTCTATGCCTAACAAGGTTTGATTTATATAATTTCTAAACGTTTCGTCGTGGTTTCCTGGTATATATATTACCTGTGTTCCGTTGGCTGCTTTTTGTTGAATGCAATTTAATACTTGATAGTGAGAAGGGTGCCAATAAAACTGGCGCTTCATTGACCATAAATCAATAATGTCACCCACTAAATATAAAACATCAGTGTCGACAGAGTTGAGAAAGTTGAGTAAATAATCAGCTTTACAATCTTTATAGCCAAGGTGAACATCTGATATCCATATAGCAGGGTATTTAGCTTGTTGTTCAGCGCCTTTCATAGTGTCCCTCATTAGTTCTGTTAACTATAAATTACTTTAGAGAGAAAAAATGACAGTTACACGACACTTTTAGTAAAGCTATATGACACAAAATTCAGCCATAAAAAAACCGCTAAAAAAGCGGTTTTTATATTAACGTTATTGAAAAACGAGTAAGTGTTTAGGCTTGCATAGCCGCTTTAATGCTTTCGATTGCGGTATCTATGTCGATCATAAGTTTTTCACCTGTGCGACGGTTTTTAAGCTCGACTTTATTTTCGTCAAGGTTACGCTCGCCAATTACTAGCGTGAAAGGCACGCCTATAAGTTCCATGTCGTTAAACATGACACCAGGTCGCTCTTTACGGTCGTCAAATAACACATCTACACCAGCATCTTTCAAACCTTGATAAAGGTTGTTAGCAATATCAGGAATACGATGCGATTTATGCATGTTCATTGGTACAATTGCTAGATCGAATGGCGCAATAGACTGCGGCCAAATAATACCGTACTTATCGTTGTTTTGCTCAATAGCAGCAGCCACAATACGCGATACACCCACACCGTAACAACCCATGGTCATTACTTGATTTTTACCATCTTCGTTTAACACACCGGCTTTCATGGCTTCTGAGTATTTAGTACCAAGTTGAAATATATGGCCTACTTCAACACCACGTTTAATTTGTAAAGTACCTTGACCACATGGGCTTGCATCACCTTCAACAATATTACGGATATCTGTAACTTCGTAGTTTGTTACATCACGATCCCAGTTAATACCGCTAAAGTGCTCGTCATCTTTATTAGCGCCGGCTACAAAATCAGCCATTACATTTGCTGTTCTATCAACAATAATAGGTATTGATAAACCAACAGGGCCAAGTGAACCTGGTTTTGCACCAATAGCAGCAATAATGTCTGCCTCTTTTGCCATTTCAAGAGGTGAGTCAACTAACGGGTGCTTTTCTGCTTTTAATTCGTTTAACTCGTGATCGCCACGTATAACAAGCGCAACTAAACCGCGTTGTTCGTTTTCATCTGGCGCACCATAAACAATTAAAGTTTTAACACTACGATGTGGTTTAACACCGTAATGCTTTTTAAGCTCTTCAATTGTTTTAGCATCTGGAGTAGGGAATGCTTTTAGCTCTTTGCTTGCTTCTGGGCGAGGCTCAGTGGGTGCAAGGGCTTCGGCTTTTTCAATGTTAGCCGCGTAATCGCTACCATCACTAAATGCGATAGCGTCTTCGCCTGATTCGGCTAAAACATGGAATTCGTGAGATACACTACCACCTATAGAGCCTGTATCGGCAATTACAGGGCGGTAATTAAGGCCTAAACGTTCAAAAATATTACAGTATGCTTTGTGCATTGCTTGGTAAGTATTATTTAAACATTCTTCGCTTAAATGAAACGAATAAGCATCTTTCATGGTGAATTCACGTGCGCGCATTACACCAAAACGAGGGCGTCGTTCGTCACGTACTTTAGTTTGTACTTGGTATAAAGTAAGCGGTAACTGCTTGTAGCTATTCACTTCTTTACGAACAAAATCAGTGATCACTTCTTCATGGGTAGGACCAAGGGCAAATTCACGATTGTGACGGTCTGTAAAGCGCATGAGCTCTGGACCAAATTCGCTCCAACGGCCAGATTCTTCCCATAAATCAGCAGGCTGAATAACAGGCATCAGCATTTCTATTGCGCCTGCTTTGTCCATTTCTTCACGAACAATGTTTTCAACTTTACGCAAAACGCGTAAACCAGAGGGTAACCAAGTGTATAAACCCGAAGCGACGCGGCGGATCATACCGGCTCTAAGCATTAACTGATGCGATACAATTTCAGCATCTGAAGGCGTTTCTTTAAGTGTTGCGAGTATATATTGACTGGTACGCATTATATTTCCGAAATAGAGTAATATGTTCTTTTAATAGAGCTTAAGTTTACCAGCGGTTGCTTTTACACAAAAGCGCTAAGTGAGTTATTTAGCTTTTTTCTATACTTGTTACTAGGTTGTGATCGCCATTAACGTGCCAGCGAATATTATAATCATACAATGTCATTCCATAGCTCTGCTCACCGTCTTTTTGTTTTTTGTAAGCAGGGCGTGGATCTTGTTTTAAAACATTACTAATAAAGTTTAATAAATCAGGGTATTGAGTTTGCTGCTCAATGAATAAAGTCACCTCGGGGGTAAACTCTACACTCATTTGTGTTTCTGGGCGTGTATCTGCAAAACCAGCACTTGCGTCAAGCATGGCATCTGAGTAAGGCAAGTAGGGCTTTATGTCGATGATGGGCGTGCCATCAAGTAGGTCTATTCCGGCAAGTAATAAACTTAGTTGGCCATTTTTATATTCTATACCCTCAAGCTTTACTGCGCTCATACCAATGGCGTTTGGTCTGAAAGTAGCGCGGGTTGCAAATACACCTTTGCGTTCATTACCGCCTAAACGAGGTGGGCGCACCATGGCTGAGTAGCCTTTATCTGCGGTTTCATGAAAGCGAAACAATAACCAAATGTGTGTAAATTCATCAATGCCGCGTACAAATTCTTCGCGATTAAAGTCAGGCGCAAAAATAAGTTTGGCTTTAGCTTCAGGCACTAAACGCGGCTGTCTTGGAATGGCAAACTTTTGTTTATAGGGAGATTGTATATGGCCAACGGCCGAAATGCTGTAGTCGCTCATGTCACTCAAGTACAAATAGAATAGAGATTTATTCTACCTGTATTTAGATGCTATCGCATTAATACTAAGAATTTTATTTAGACCTAGTGGTTTAAAATCAATTTTAGACTGAGTGGTTTATATTTGATGAAAAAAAGGTAAGCTTTAGCTTACCTTTGTTAAATATAGTGTTTACAGTTTAAAACATGTATTGCAACGATACAGATGCGACATCCATATCAGGGTCAATATCGTCGTCTAATTTGTAACGTTCGTACTCTAAACGCATTTGTACATTGCTTGAAAAGGCAAACTCTAGACCTGCACCATAAAATGCATCACCGCCATCTTGCGATGTAGATATGCTTCCAATTGGGAGTTCTTGTTTTATATCAGCATCCCATTCTAACCAACCACCTTTAGCGTACACAGAAAAGCTTTCAGTTAGGGGAATACCCAAGCGCGCGGCCAATGACACACCATCAATCTCTGCTTTACTGTCAATGTCGCTAACTTCATCAAAATTTTGATAAGCCAGCTCTACACTCAAATACTCATTAAATTGTGTACCAATGTATCCTTTTAGCATTTGGGCATCATCATCAAAGTCAGTATCGTTTTCACTGTCTTCAAACTCAAAAGAATATTGTCCGTAGCCTATACCGGTATAAATACGCGGAGAATCAAAATCTGAAATATCTGCCTGTGCTGCAGAATTAAAACCAAGCGTTGCTAGCGCTAGTGCTGAAAGAGAAAGTGATTTAATCATTAAATAGCTCCTTTAAAAAAATAATATGATTTGATTTATTCAAACTTCAATTACTTAGTTGCAGTGAACATGCCAATGATTAAATAGTTCAACAAACCAGCAAAACTAGTTATTTAGGATTGGATTTTTGGGTTGGTTAGTTTTTTTATTAAACAAATCGCTAAATAGTGGCACTTAGCGATTTTAAATAAATTGTATTTTTTACAATACATTAGGTGGTTTTTACAGTGCAAAAATTAGCTAATGCGTAACTACACTTGATGAAGTAAGTTTTCTGTTTCTATCGCAATTTCTTTCATCTTAATCGCGTAATTTTCTAATTTTATATCTTCATTGGTAATCGCTTTAAACTCTGGTACTGCAACGGGGTAACCCGTTTCATCCATGGCGACAAAGCTTATTACACAATGGTTGGTTTCAACCATGTTTTGTGTTTTAGGGTCGCCGCATCGAACTTGTATAAATATTTGCATACTTGTTTTACCGGTATGCGCTATTTTTGCTTCTACTTCTACTATTTGCCCAACCAAAATAGGGCGTCTGAATTTAACACCCGCCACCGATACGGTTACACAATAATGACCACTCCAGCCAGCGGCACAGGCATAGCCAGCTTGGTCAATCCACTTCATAACCACACCACCATGCACTTTTCCTCCAAAATTAACATCGGTGGGCTCTGCTAAAAAACGAAAAACAACATTTGACGACGGCATAAACTTTACTCTTTTTATTAATTATATAATCAGCATAGCGCAAAAAAGGGGCCGAAGCCCCTGCAATTTAGGATATGTTTATAATTTATATGTAAAAGATACTACATATTGGGGTAATTTGGACCGCCAGCACCTTCAGGTGTAACCCATGTTATGTTTTGGCTTGGATCTTTAATGTCACAGGTTTTACAGTGCACACAGTTTTGTGCATTAATGACAAACCCGTTTTTACCTTCTATTTCTTGCACTTCATAAACACCCGCTGGGCAATAGCGCTGTGCGGGTTCATCATATTTTACAAGGTTAACGTGTATTGGAATTGATGCGTTTTTAAGTTTTAGATGACAAGGTTGAGACTCTTCATGGTTAGTATTTGATAAAAACACACTTGAAAGTTTATCAAAACTCAGTGACCCATCAGGCTTGGGGTAATTTATTTTTTCAGCAATGTTAGCATCAACAAGAGTAGAGTAGTCTGGTACGTTGTCTTTAAAGGTAAACGGTAAAGCACCATTAAATACATTCTGATCGAGTGTGTTATATGCACCCCCTAAAAACTTACCTAGTTTATGCATTACCGGACCAAAGTTACGCGACTGGTAAAGTTCTTTATAGGCCCAAGATTGTTCAAATCGTATGCGGTAATTTTTTAAGTCAGTATTTGCTTGTTCATTTTGAAGTGCTTCAAAAATGACTTCAGCGGCTATCATTCCCGATTTCATTGCCGTGTGATTTCCTTTAATTTTTGCAAAATTTAAAGTACCAGCATCACAGCCTACTAATAATCCACCAGGAAAATGCATTTTAGGTAAAGAATGAAATCCACCTTTTGCAATAGCGCGCGCCCCATAAGCAATTCGCTCACCACCTTCAAGCACCTGTTTGAAAACTGGGTGATGTTTCATTCGCTGAAATTCATCAAACGGGCTTAAATGCGGGTTTGTGTAATTTAAATCAACAATTAAGCCAACAACGACCTGATTATTTTCGCTATGATACATAAATGCACCGCCGCTCGTATCACCACTTAACGGCCAACCTGTGCCATGAACTACTTTACCTTGTTGATGCTTAGACTCATCTACTTGCCATATTTCTTTAAAACCTAAGCCATAATGTTGAGGCGATGAGTCAGCATCAAGTGCAAACTGGTTTATAAGTTGTTTGCCTAAATGGCCTCGGCAACCCTCAGCAAAAATAGTATATTTAGCTCTTAGCTCCATGCCAGGCATGTAGCCGTCTTTTTCGTTTCCGTCTTTATCAACACCCATGTCTCCTGTAACAATGCCTTTTACAGTGTCGTCTTCAATAATGAGTGAATGCGCACTAAAGCCTGGAAATATTTCTACGCCTAAACTTTCAGCTTGCTCTGCAAGCCAACGGCATACGTTACCCATTGACACAATATAGTTGCCATTATTATGAAACGTTTTAGGTGTAGCAAAGTGGGGGATTGACGTTGCTTTTTCTTCATTATTAAACCAATAAATTTCATCATTGGTTACTTTTGTAGTGACTGGTGCGCCTTGTTCTTGCCATTTGGGCAGTAACTCATCTAAAGCTTTGGTTTCAAAAACAGCTCCCGATAGAACATGTGCGCCCACTTCAGAGCCTTTTTCAACAACACAAATCATGCACTCTTGTTGTTTTTCTTGTGCAAGTTGTGCGAGTTTTATTGCACTAGCAAGTCCCGCAGGTCCAGCGCCTACAACAACTACATCAAATTCCATGGTTTCACGTTCGACCATAATAACCTCTTTATTTATGACGGACTCACTCAATACTGCATCAGTATTTGAATAAGGTGTTCAGCCTATTTATTACAATGCAAATTTTTCGTTACAGGCTGTGAATAGTTAAAGGTTATTTTAGGTTGACGTTTACGTCAACAGGAAGTAGTCTGATTTCATAAAATAAATAGGTTGACGTACACGTTAGGTTGTAGGTTTAAATAATTATGGAGTTCCTATGAAAGTTCTTGTACCAATAAAACGCGTTATAGATTACAACGTAAAAGCGCGTGTCAAAAGTGACAACAGCGACGTAGATTTAGCCAACGTCAAAATGGCGATGAACCCGTTTTGTGAAATAGCAATTGAAGAAGCTATTCGCTTAAAAGAAGCGGGTACTGCCACTGAAGTGGTAGCTGTTACTATTGGCGCTAAAACGTCGCAAGAACAATTACGTACAGCGCTTGCACTGGGTGCAGATAAAGCAATTCACATCGAAACCGATGAAAAATTAGAGTCATTACACATTGCTAAATTACTTGCAAAAATAGTAGAGCAAGAAGCCCCTGAGCTTGTAATCTTAGGCAAGCAATCGATTGATTCAGATAATAATCAAACAGGGCAAATGCTTGCAGCCTTGACTAATCGTGGGCAAGGTACGTTTGCTTCTAAGGTCGTTGTCGCTGATGGCAAAGTAAATGTAACGCGTGAAGTAGACGGCGGTTTGCAAACGGTAGCCCTTTCATTGCCTGCCATTGTTACGACAGATTTACGTTTGAACGAACCTCGTTATGCATCACTACCCAACATAATGAAAGCAAAACGTAAGCCCCTTGATGTAATAGCAGCAGATTCTTTAGGCGTAGACCTAACACCGCGTGTTCAGCTTGTTAGCGTAGAAGAACCCGCTAAACGCAGTGGCGGTATTATTGTAGAAGACGTTACACAACTTGTAGAAAAATTAAAAACAGAGGCAAAGGTGATTTAAATGAAAACACTTGTAATTGCAGAGCACGATAACGGTGCCTTAAAACCAGAAACCTCAAAAACAATTAACGCCGCTGTTAAATTAGGCTTAGACGTAGATGTACTTGTTGCAGGTTTAAATATAGGCGCTATGAGCGAAAAGCTAGCGAGTATTGCAGGTGTTAATGCGGTACTTACAGCAGACAACGCTGTTTATGAGCATCAACTAGCTGAAAGCATGACAGACTTAGTATTGAGCCTTGCTGATAACTACAGTCATATTGTGGCAAGCGCCACTACCACGGGCAAAAATTTTATGCCACGCGTTGCAGCGCTTTTAGATGTCGCTCAAATTTCAGAAATAATTGATGTAATCGATGCCGATACGTTTAAACGCCCAATTTATGCAGGTAATGCTATCGCCACAGTAAAATCACTTGATAGCAAGAAAGTTATTACTGTTCGTGCAAGTAGTTTTGATCTTCAAGGTGATCAAGCTCAAGCGCCTGTTACTACTGTAGAAATGGTGTCTGCTTCACAGTTAAGTCGTTTTGTAAGTGTTGAACAAACTGAATCTGAGCGCCCTGAACTTACTGCAGCTGATGTAGTTATATCGGGTGGCCGTGGCATGCAAAATGGTGAAAACTTTGCATTACTGAATGGTATTGCAGATAAGCTGGGGGCTGCTATTGGAGCATCGCGTGCAGCAGTTGATGCAGGCTTTGTACCTAATGATATGCAAGTGGGGCAAACAGGTAAAATTGTAGCGCCTAACCTGTATATTGCTGTGGGTATTAGCGGTGCTATTCAACACCTTGCGGGTATGAAAGACTCAAAAGTGATTGTCGCAATTAACAAAGACCCTGATGCGCCTATTTTTCAAGTAGCAGATTACGGGCTCGTTGCCGATTTATTTGATGTGTTACCGCAATTAGAAAGCGCACTATAGTCATTTATTAAAACTATTCTGGTTGAAAGCCGTGGTGCCTTATGGGTGCTGCGGCTTTTTTTATACGCTAAGTTATTGTTATAAAAAAACCAGCCAATTTGAAGTGACCCCCAATAGTTGGACAATCCAATTACTGGGGGTCTTTTTATGTCCAAGTACAAAAGAATATTTAAGTTAAAGCTCGCACAACTTGCTGAGCAGGAAAACTCTGAAGCATTAAGTAGAAAGTACAATATTAGCGCTCGGCTTATTCGTTATTGGTTTCAGGTCTACCTGCTTAATGGGTCAAAGAGTTTTATCCATAAACAGTTACCTTATTCAGGCGGGTTCAAAATTCATGTGCTCGAGACGATGGAAATTAATGATTGGTCTTTGGGTTATACTAGCGCCTATTTCGACTTATCATCCCCAGGTATTTTATTTCAATGGCAAAAGCTTTATGCTCACGGGGGTATAACCCGACTAAAACCAAAGAAAAAAGGTAGGCCTCGCGTGACGAATCATTCTTCAACTCCTAAACCATCAGCAGACATGTCTGAAAAAGAGCTCAGGGAAGAATTGGATTATCTACGTGCAGAGAACGCAGTCTTAAAAAAGTTAGAAGCCTTGGCTCAGGCCAGAAAGAAAAAAGCAAAGACAAAACGATAGTTGTCGAAGAGCTCAAGGCAAAATACAGCTTACAACACTTATTAAAGGTCACAGGGCTTCCCAAGAGTGTGTATTATTACCATCGTAATA
>NZ_LOFI01000029.1:0-166374 GCF_001469195.1 Pseudoalteromonas sp. 10-33
TGAGCTAGTAATGGGGTTGGTAAAACCATTAGATTTGATTGAGTCTGCACGTTAACCGCTCATATTTTAAATACTGGATATGCCCAATGTTTGAGCCACAAAGGGTTGGTTATGTTCAAGCATAAACCACAGAATTGTTACAGCGCAGTGTGTAAACACAGCCAGAAACTGGACTGATATTGGAACTAAACGATGACTGAGGCGAAAGCCAAGGGCATTAATTAATCATCAATAATGCTTAATTAAACTGCCTAAATTCATATGGGTGACTGGTGCATATTCACACCAATCGACGTCATTACTGGATGCGTAGCCATATTCAAATTGAGTTTAAAAATAACAACACTTGGTTTTTGAATAAAAAAATCAAGAAAACACAGCTGCCTGCTTGACCGGAACTTTCTAATGGGTGACCCCATTCGCTCGACCCCATTCGCTCACAATCAGTATAAATACAAAGCACATTAAAAAAGCTTTTCAAAAATGGAGACATATCACTCACTACATTGTTCAATAATTACTAATTGATTATCAATCTTGATTTTAATTGGCTTGTTATATGACTTTACTCATTTAACCTAACCGTGCCATCAGCACTTACAATTATAAGTCTAAAATGGTCTAAGCTTTCATATTCAAAACCTAGTTCGCACCAATCAAGCTTGTAGGGCTTTTTGCTCATAAATTGTGGGTCATATCCAATTTCATTTATAAAAGATACCGCTAATTCCAAAGACCTTGATTCAGAAATAGAACAAGTATACTCAGTATGATAAAAAGCTATCAGCTCCCAACTTACTAAAAAAGCCACAAAGCTTGGTAAGATGAAAAGGCTATAGCTTGATTTTTGTTGTTTAACTTTTAGGAATGCACAATGTAATAATGATGTATAAACTCCCAAAGTTAAAAATGTTACTCCAATACTCATGCTAGTGTTTGAAATATACTTCAACTTTGCTATTGAATAATCAATCGATAATCCGAACACTATCCACAGAATTAGAATAAAAAAACCTTTTAGCATTTTGCCACTCTATTTGATAGTTGTATAACGCTTTTGACATGCGGGTTTTAGGAGTGCTTTGGACGAAAGCCAGCGGGTAAAATTCCTAGTACTTTACGAATGACATAATTCATTTGTTATTTACCCGATTGTAAAATTTGCTTTGCAATACCTGTGATCTCAATATCGCCCGAATTAATAGCGCTTTGTGATGCAATTGAAATAATAAAGCTATGCTTGGTGCTTTTTACAACATAAAAATAGAAGTAAAAAGTTAAATGTTCTTTTTCAACTTTAGCTTGAGCATACATACTTTCACAACCATCACCACACTCTTTTGGGGATAGTACAGACCCCATTGTTGCTAAAGTTTCATTTACCCTTGATACAATCTCTGAATATTGTTCGTAAACGCCGTTCCCGAACTCAATATTAACAAAAGGATTTCGTTCTTTGTCAAAAGCTAAAATACGGCTAACTTTATCAGTCTGAACAGTTAATTCATCAGGAAGAGTAATACTAAACGACTTAGTTTCAACTAATTGAGCATTCGATTGTGTCGATATAAGTATCAACAAAAGTAGGATGTAGCGCATAATTCTCCTCAGATATATACGTTTCACATATGGGGCGCAGGCTTGCTGGCTATACTTTCGCGAAGCGCAAGCCAGCGAGTAAGCGTCCCAATGAGCGAAGCGAATGAATATGATGTGTTTGTCATAATTTATTCAAAATCAACCTCTAGTGTTACATACATGCCACATCCAGTACCGTAGCTAAAACTTAAATAATGCTGCTGAGAGTTTTTATGGTCTGTAACGAACCATACTTTAGTAACATCATCATCTTCGTATGTGCTTAACATAGCGAAAAAGGTTGGTTTTTCAAGGTTGCTCACGAATAGTGAGACTGAATGAAAGCGTTGACCATCAATACTCTTTGGCAACTCTGCAATTACGTCGTATGCACCACTGTTCAAAGTGGTTTCTACTTTGAAAAGATTACCGTATTTTATATTCCACTCTGCCGCTTGCGCTTCTGTATGAAAGCAAGTTGTTGAATTAGCAAAACAACTAAAAAAACACAATGCAAAAATAGCTCTAAATGTTCAATCCCTAGAAAAATATAACGCCGCGCTAAACGGCTAAGTAATAGTTGGCTAAAATTGAAGCGAAGCGGAAACGAGCCAACTGTTACGTGTCCGATTTTTTAAGCGTTTTGTTAGCTGTACTGTAATCCGTAACTACATACAAACCAAAAATATTTTCTTGCACCGAAATCACGAGCGTATTGCCCACTGATTGAGAATTCCAAAATTCTTCGCCAACTTTTAGATCTAGCGTGCCGAATTTTTCTGGAGCTATAGCCAATATATAACTAGTCGACTTCCCTCTGCTGATTCTTTTTTCGATTATTTCAGTATCAAAATACTCCGGCTCACCAACTAACATGTAAGAGTTCAAGAAACCTACAACGGCGAGAAAAAAGAACATATAAGTTGTTCTACGCTGACTTCTAAAAAAATTCCTCTTATCTACAAAACTATCCCAAAGCTCAGATGGGTTACGCTTTTTGTGTAAGACAAGCCCTATTATTAAACCAAACAGAGCAGTACCTATTGCTAGCTCAAAGCCGAAAAAGGTACTGTTCACGGTTTCGATTGAAAACCAAACACCTAGTATTAGGAAAATGAACCACAGAAATTGAGACGTTTTATCAGTTTTCATGAGTACAGCTAACATGTTTATAGCGAGCGAATCGCACGTTCTTCTACCTCATCGTCGCTAGTTTGTCTGAATTACTCATTTGTAACAAACTTCTTAACTATTTGCCAGCACTACCAAAATATAGTAGTTCTGGTTTTTACTTAAGGGCAAAAACGAGCGATTAGGTCGTTTTCATGACTATTCAAGAATATACTTTGACCAAATTGAAAAGTAACTGTTAACGACGGCTTCTCGCTCATAGCAGTTTGTCGGATGAACTCCAAACCTATTCACGTAAACTGTAAGATCAGACATGAGCAAGGCGATATCAATATTCACGTGTTAACATTAATGCTTAAGTAGATGACAATAAAATACTGGTTTCGCTATTTAAAATGCCATCTATCTCGCGTACTTGCCTAAGTACGCCATCAAAGTCACTTAGGTTTCCTGCTTGTATTTCTGCTACTAAATCCCAAGCGCCGTTGGTGGTATGTAACTTAGTGAGCTCGGGTATGCCGCGCATTGTTTTTATAACTTGCGAGGTCGATTTACCCACCACTTCCACCATCATTATTGCTCTTACGGCTTCGGTTTCTATGTGTTCGTGCACCCGCACAGTAAAACCTAATATAGCGCCCGATGAAACTAACCGATCCAAGCGGTTTTGTACTGTCCCGCGCGACACCTTTAAAACATCAGCTAAAGCAGAAATAGATGCACGGCCGTCTTTTCTTAATTCGGCTATTAGGGCGTTATCTAATGAGTCATAAATATAAGGGAGCATACGCTTACCTCTAATTATTTTTTATACAAAATACTAAAAATTTATATTTATGCCTAGCAAATTGCTAAAAAATACCATTATTTGTATAAAGTATTAGCATTTTAAGTGGCATCTGTAGTCGATAAACTTATTTTAATTAGTTTATATTGTTATTACAGAGGTAGTCATGAGTCATTTTATAGCGCAGCCAAAACACGGTGTTCCATTTGTAAGTGTTCAAGCTATGGCCAAGCTAATAAACACATTAGGAATAGAAAATGTATTAGTTAGCCTAACTAACAAACTAAAACACGACTTTGCTCGTTGGCACGAATTTGATAAATCGCCGCGTTATGCAGCACATTCTCCCGATGGTGTAATAGAGCTTATGCCGGTAAGCGATGGCAAAATGTTTAGCTGCAAATACGTAAATGGCCATCCAAAAAACACGTTTAAGGAGCTTCAAACGGTTGCGGCTTTTGGTATTTTGTCAGATGTTGATAGCGGCTACCCGGTAATGATTAGCGAAATGTGCTTATTAACCGCACTACGCACTGCTGCAACATCAGCGCTTGTGGCTACTTATTTAGCACCAAAAAACTCAACCACCTTAACCCTGATTGGTAATGGAGCTCAGTCTGAGTTTCAGGCTTTAGCGTTTAAAGCGGTATTGGGTATTACACACATTCGTTTATACGATATAGACGAAGCAGCCTCTCTAAAAGCGTTTAATAACTTAAGCACTAAAGGTTTAAACGTGACTATATGTGAAAGTGTTGAAGAGGCAATAAAGGGCGCACACATAATTACCACATGCACGGCCGATAAAACAAACGCAACCATTTTAACAAACGATATGATCCCAGAAGGTGTTCATATTAATGCGATTGGTGGCGACTGCCCAGGCAAAACCGAGCTCGATTCCGCTTTACTCGAACGCGCTAATGTATTTGTAGAGTATGAACCACAAACCAGAATCGAGGGTGAAATTCAACAAATGAGCAGGTGCTTTGCTGTAACCGAGTTTCATAAAGTCATTAATAAACAGCAATTTGGTCGTACAAGCGAAAAAGAGCTTACTATTTTTGATGGTGTCGGCTTTGCAAGCGAAGACTTTAGCGCGTTAGTATATATTCGCGAGCAGCTTATTGAGTCAGGAGAATACGAAATACTCGACCTGATCACTCAGCAGGGCGACCCGCGCAATTTATTTTCAGTTCTTGAAGTACCGCTTATAGATAAAGAGAGCGCAGCATGAGCCTAACACAACAAGCAGCGAGCGCAGTTGTGATGGTGCGTCCGCATCACTTTACGTCTAATCCACAAACTATGCTCGACAATGCGTTTCAAAGTGAATGTGCAGCAAAAAATGAAAGCGAACAAGCCTTTAAAGAAGTTACTAAAGCGGTTGAGTTACTACAAAACGAAGGTGTAACCGTTCATTTATTTGAAGATGAGCAAACACACACACCCGACTCGGTTTTTCCAAACAACTGGTTTTCTACCCATCAAAATGGGCAATTAATTATTTACCCAATGTTTGTTGAAAACAGAAGGTTAGAATATCGTAAAGATATAATTGATTTTTTAACGGATCACTATAAAGTGGCGGTAGTGACTGATTATGCGCATTTATCGAAAGAAAATTCATTTTTGGAAGGTACCGGATCACTGGTGCTCGATCACCAATATAAACTTGCCTTCGCGGTAGAATCTAAACGCACAACAAGGTCGGTCGTTAATACAGTGTGTAATTTACTTTCGTTCAAGCCGGTTGTGTTTAATGCAACTGACGAGCAAGGTATAGCGGTGTATCACACTAATGTACTAATGTGTGTGGCTAGCAAGTTTGTAATGATTGGCTTAAATATGGTGCCTGAAGACCAACGCAGTGAGCTGGTAGGGCATTTTTTACAAAGCCATCACGAAGTAATCGATCTGTCGGTTGAGCAAATAAATAAATTTTGCGGTAATGCCATTGAATTAAAAGGTAAAAACGGCCGAATTTTAGCGCTGTCTCAAACCGCTTACAATGCGCTAACAGGCGAGCAAATAATTGCGATACAAAAAACGGCTAAACTAGTGCCTTTGCCTATACCTACCATTGAATCTGCTGGTGGCTCTGTAAGGTGTATGATTGCAGGGGTACATTTACAAAGCAAATAAGGCGAAATTTAAAGGCAACATGGTTGCCTTTATTGCGTGTGAAAGAGTAAGCGTTGCCAGTACATTTTAAAATGCCTATGTTAAAGCGCATAACTATAAAAATATAATAAGGAATTCGCAATGTTCGATACGGTAGTAAAAAGTGTAAATAACCTTTTGTGGGGAGAAGGTCAGGTACTCATTTATATTTTACTTTTCACCGGCGTATGGTTTTCTGTGCGTTTAAAAGCAATTCAAATACTTAAATTTAAACACATGTTTAGCCTGTTAAAAGGCAGTAGTAAATGTAATAAAAACGATATTTCGTCATTTCAGGCACTGTGTACCGGGCTTTGTGCTCGGGTAGGTACGGGTAATTTAGCGGGTGTTGCAGTCGCTATATCGCTTGGTGGCAGTGGTGCCATATTTTGGATGTGGGTTATTGCTATATTGGGCATGGCCACAGGCTTTGCTGAAAGCGTTCTAGGGCAAGTGTATAAAGTACGCGATAGTAGCGGAGAATTTAGAGGTGGTCCTGCGTATTACATTCAACAAGGGTTGGGCAGCCGTGCCTTTGCTATAGTATTTGCCGCGTGTTTATTTTTAGGTTATGGCTTTACCTTTAGCGCAATGCAAACAAATACAATTACCGATGCACTAAACTATGCATTCGAAGTACCCACTTTTTATTCAGGTTTAGTTATTACGGTATTAGCAGGGTCAATTATTTTAGGCGGCTTTAAAGCCATTGCCCGTTTTGCTGAGCGTGTAGTGCCATTAATGGGCATATTGTTTGTAGCAGCTGCCGTTATTATTACAATTATGAACTTACCGCAAGTACCTGCCATGCTAAAAGATGTGTTTTTATCGGCCTTTGGTTTACAAGAGGCTGGCGCAGGTGCGATGGGCGCTGCCATTAAAAATGGTATTCAACGCGGTCTATATTCTAACGAAGCGGGTGCGGGTAGTGTGCCGCATGCTGCTGCAAGCGCAAGCCCCATTCCTAATCACCCAGTTACACAAGGCTACATACAAATGCTTGGCGTATTTTTCGACACCATCGTACTTTGTAGTTGTACCGCCGTCGTTATTTTATTAGCCGATGTAGACATAAGCGGCGAAATGGAAGGCATACGTTTAACGCAAAGCGCTATGACCGCGCATTTAGCACAAGGTGGTGTGTACTTTGTAGCAGCAGCTATCACGCTATTTGCATTTACCTCGGTGGTAGCTAACTATGCCTACGCTGAAAGTAATTTACATTTATTTAAGCTCGATAACAAAGTAGGGCGCGGTATTTACACCTTACTATATTTATCAATGATGCTTTGGGGCGCATCGGCCACATTAAAAGAAGTATGGGATTTAGCCGATATTGCCTTAGGATTAATGACAGTGGTTAACGTAATCGCTATCATACTGTTAACGCCAACTATTCTGTCGGTAACACACGATTACCACGCACAAAGAGACAAAGGCATAGAACCCGAATTTAAAGTAAAAGACGTAAAAGTACAGGGAAAATGCGAAGACGGCATTTGGGATTGATCTAGCAACTTTAACGATAAAAAGCGGTTTTATGGCAGCATAAAGTCGCTTTTTAATTTTGCATAATTATTCATATTTAGAGCGTGCTAAAGTTTAAAATAGATATATAAAAGGTAAAAATACAGACATGATCGACATTGTCGCAGGGAAGAACGCAGCAAAAATAATAAACGAACAAGGTTTTAAACCCGAGCTATTTACCTCTTTTTTAGGGGCAAGTGGCGGGCCTAAATGGTTTACCTTATTTGGATTAGACAAATATATTTTTGGTGAATTTTTTAAAAACCGCACTCAACCCCTTAACTTAATTGGATCATCTGCTGGCGCATTTCGATCTGCCTGTTTTGCCCAAAACGATCCGGTTGCTGCCATTGAGCGGTTAGCAAAATCGTATTCGCAAACACGCTATTCTAGTAATAAACCAACACCTAGCGAAATCACAATAAAAGCGCGCGCATTACTTGAAGATGTATTTGGCGATAATGGCGTAACCGAAATAATAAATAACCCCGTTTTTAAAGCGCATTTTATAGTGGCTAAATCGAATGGCTTTATTGCCAGCGAAAATAAATTAATTCAGCTTTTAGGCTTATCAAAAAGTTATATGCTAAACCGCGTTAACCGAAAGTTATTAGGCTCGCAGTACGAGCGGTTTATTTTTGGTGCGCCAAACAGTAACTTATCAATAACCGACAGTTATAATTTTAAAACGAAAAACATAGCACTTAGCCAAACTAATTTAAAAGATGCCTTACTTGCCTCGGGCTCTATACCGCTTGTTATGCAAGGTATAAAAAATATTGCAGGCTCGCCACAAGGTATGTATCGCGATGGCGGAATAATTGATTACCACTTTGATTTAAAAATTAATAACCCTGGCTTAATTTTATATCCGCATTTTAACAGCGAACCAAAAGCAGGGTGGTTTGATAAAAACTTAAAACGCAAAGTAGCACCACAAAATTACGACAACGTGGTGATGATCACCCCATCAAAAAAATTTGTAGCCGGCTTACCTTACGGCAAAATCCCAGACCGAAACGACTTTACCGATCTTGATGCCGACACGCGTATTAGATATTGGAATACCGTGTTTAGTGAGACTGAAAAATTGGCTGAAGCATTTGATAATAATTTGAAAAAGGAGAAATATAATGCATAAAAGGGTTAAGTTAGATAACGGTATCACGGTTGATATAGATAAAGCTCCAGATATATGTCCTATTTGTAATCAAGCACAATTACCGGCTAATATTTTTGCAAAACTAACTGGCGATGTTGAAAATAACAAAACGAAGTTAGAGCTTGCAATGGAGTGTATGAACCTTAACTGCGCGCGATTATATATTAGTCGTTATAGTAAAACTCGTAGTACATACAACCATAATTTCAAATTTGACCAATCAATACCAGAGACTTTTAATGCTCCTAATATTTCCCAGGAAATAATAAATATCTCTGAATCATTTGAAAAAATATTCATTCAAGCAAGTGAAGCTGAATCAAGACAATTAGAACAGTTGGCAGGTATTGGTTATAGAAAAGCACTTGAATTTTTAATTAAAGACTATTGCATTAGTATAAAACCTGAAAAGGAAGAAGATATCAAATCAAATCAATTAAGCCGTGTTATAAATAACTATGTAACAGATGAGAATCTAAAAAATTGTGCAAATAGAGCTGTATGGCTTGGTAATGATGAAACTCATTATATTAGAAAATGGAAAAACCACGATCTTAAAGATTTAAAAATCTTAATTCAATTAACTTGTGCCTGGATAGAAACCTCAATTTTAACAAAGAAGTATATGGATGAGATGGATCGTATTTAAGTCAGTTTGATGACAGTCCATAAAATAGAGAATAAAAACCAAAAAGTAAGCTATCTATATTTATATACATAAACAACCCATAAATTACGTTATGTTAAATTGCGTTGTTTATAATAAAGCGAGCGTGATTATGCAAATCAGCCCGCTTTTAGGAGAGTTATTAACGGTTAATTTAGCTCAGAATCTACCCAAAACTTAGTCCCTTTTAATACAGCTTGTAGTGCAAGGCCATTTTCGGTTACAGAATATACAGTAACTTGGTCTGCAATGGCTTCGGCCACCAGTGCGCCACCTTTATCTTCGTATTTTGCTGCTGCATCTGCATTTCCACCAAATGCCCAACCGTGTTCAATAAATCTATTTACTGCTGCTTGGGTATGAAAAACCATAACTACATTAAAATCTTTAACACCTAAACCTAACCCTAAACCAGCTTCACCCATGTTCATGTAAGTAGATTTACCTGTTAGGTTATTTTTTACTACGCCATAGCCACCACCAAAACTAGCAAGAATAACGTTAACATTCGCGTTATCAAAAACAGCATAACCAGCAGAGTTTGCTATTTGCGTTTTAACATCAGGCTTTTTAGTATAAAGTTTACTAAGTGTGTTACTTTTCATACTTTGTACTAAAGAACGTTTTTCACTAGGAGATGCACTACCGGTAGTCGCACAACCTGTGAGTATTAACGAGAGTGTAAGTAAAAATAATATACTAACTTGTTTCATAATTTTTCCTTAATAAGATTTGGCATGGCAATTTAAGCAAAGTCTAAAATAAGTGTTTAATTACTATGTCCAATACTAGACAGTATCGGACTTAAAGGTTATTCTGTAAATAACTTATTTAATTGAATATTTATATACTATGCTTGTTGCGTTAGTCGATACGTTAAAACAATTAAGGTATCAAATTGCTCATCTTGATGATGGCACTCTCAATTCAGAATACCCAGAACTTGCTACATTTATACAGCAAGTTAGCTTGACTGTAACTGAATCAGAATCTGATCTTAAATTTTTATACCAATTTTTATATGTGTATGGCCGAAAATCAGAGGCAACATATAGTCGTTTTAGAAACGAACTTGAACGTTTTTATTTATGGTCATGGTTAATTGCCGAAAAATCAGTGTTCGATTTAAAACGTGAAGACATAGAAGCTTATGTAGATTTTATGGTTGAGCCTGATAAAAAATGGGCATCAACATCAGTCCAATGGCGCTATAAAGATGAGCAAGGTATTCGCCGATTAAACCAAAATTGGCGCCCTTTTATGTTAAAAGAATCAACGGCAAGTCAGCAAACATTATCGGCAATGTTTACTGCACTCAATGTTTTTTATAAATTTTCATTATTAGAAGAAAAAACCTTTGCTAATTTTGTTCCTGTTGTGAAAAAAAATAGCCCGTATTTAGTTGTGCAATCTCAAATTCAGATCCCAGATACCTTAAGCGATATACAGTGGGAATATGTGTTTGGGGTTACTCGCGATTTATGCGAGCAAAAACCAGATCTAGAACGTAATTTATTTACCTTAGCTTGTTTAAAAGGTTTATATTTACGAATTTCTGAATTGTCGGAGCGCCCACAGTGGTCGCCAGTTATGTCGCATTTTTGGCAAGACAATGACGGCTTTTGGTTTTTACGTATTATGGGTAAGGGGAATAAATTACGAGATGTTACGTTAAGCGATGATTTTGTTGAATATTTAAAACGTTATAGATTATACAGAGGGTTACCCGCCCTTCCCCGCGTTGACGAATCAGAACCTTTGGTCCATAAAATTAGGGGCCAAGGTGGCATGACTGTTAGGCAAATTAGGCGTTTAGTTCAACAAAGTTTTGATTTGGCTCAACAATCATTATTAGATGATGGTTTTAAAGATGATGCAGAACAACTTGAAGCTGCTACTGCACATTGGCTTCGTCATACTGGTGCAACACATGATGCGCAAACGCGGCCGCTTAAGCATTTATCTGAAGATTTAGGCCACGCAAAAATTGCGACAACAGATCAAATTTATATTCAAACTAATATTAAAGAGCGAGCAAAGTCTGGCGTCAAAAGGAAAATTTAATGACCTATTTAATTATCGCCTTTATAGGTGCATTATTTTTAATTTATTCATTAACATTTAGACAGTTAGAAAAAACAGAAGTCACCGGCCCAATGTTTTTTGTAATGGGCGGCATTGTTTTAGCTAACGTATTGCCTAATAACGGCGGTGAATTAAAAGCTGGTGTAGATTTATTACTTCCGTTTATAGAGTTAACCTTAAGTATATTTTTATTTTCGGATGCGGCAAAATCTAAATTGAGCGTACTAAGGCATAGTTTTCAATATCCAGGCTTATTGTTATTTATTGCCCTCCCCTTAACATTATTGTTGGGGATAGGTGTTAGCTTGTTTATATTTTCTGAACTTTCATTAATTCAATCTGCATTAATCGCAATTATATTAACACCAACCGATGCAGCATTAAGCAAAGGATTATTAGCAAGCTCACAAGTTCCTGAAAAAATTCGCGAGGGTATTAATACCGAAAGTGGATTAAATGATGGATTATGTGTTCCAGTATTTTTAATATTTATTTTGTTAGCTAAAAACCCTGAGTCAGCTATTACCGTTTCTCATGTTGTAAGTGTATTTTCTCGAGAACTTGGATTAGCACTGTTTGTTGCTGCAGTTAGTATTAGTATTTTTATTCCCGCTTTAAACTTTGCAATGAAACGGCACTACTTTGCACAAAACACTAGCCCATTTTTATTGTTAGGTTTTGCAATGGTTGTATTTTCTATTACACAGTATTTTCATGGTAGTGGATTTATAGCTGTGTTTGTTGCGGGTTTATTGTTTGATAAGTTCTCAACTAAAGCAGTTAGTTCTGAGTTAATTGAGGATTCAGAACATATTGCTGATTTTACGTCGCTGATGATTTGGTGTTTATTTGGGTATGCATGTGCGTATTTAGTTTTTCCAAAAATGAATTTTGAAATTGTAGTTTATGCGTTGCTAAGTACTACGCTAATCAGAATTATTCCGGTTATGTTATCGCTGCAATTTACATCTTTAAATCTAAAAGAACGATTTACCTTTGCATGGTTTGGACCTCGGGGACTTGCATCGATAGTATTTACTTTAATGGTGATTGATACGCAAATAGAAAATAAATTTAAAATTGCGAGCATTGCTATGACCACAATATTATTTAGTGTGTTTATTCATGGGATAAGTACAAAACCAATCGCGGATAGTTTTAAAAAAACATCAAAATAAACGTATAGAAAAATTTAAATAAAAAGGCAGCGATAAATTTATTGCTGCCTTTTTATTTGATTAAATTATTTGAGCACGTGTGCTAGTAATTCAATTGGGTGTTTAGGTTTAAATTTCTCATAGCGCTTTACTTGGCTACGACATGAAAATCCGGTTGACAACAGTTGTTCTGATTTAGTTTTATCAACAATGGGCTTCCAACTCATTTCGTATAATGCACGAGAGTTATCTTGGTTTTGGGCTTCGTGCCCGTAAGTTCCCGCCATGCCGCAACAACCTGTATTGGTTGTGTTTAATGTTAGCCCAATATCGGAGAATATAGTTTGCCAAACATTGGCTGCCTTTGGCAGTGATGTGGTTTCAGTACAATGGCTCAATAATGTAAATTCGGTTTCATTATTTTTATTTGCACTTAAGCCTTTAAACGATTGAGTTTCTAGCCATTCGTGGGCAAGTTGCACATTAAAATCACCGCGGTTATTTTCTAAAATTGTATTATATTCATCGCGGTAACACATAACCAACGATGCATCTAATCCTACTAATGGCGCATTTATATCATTTAATTTATTTAAAAATTCAGCTGCGTTTTTGGCGGTTATTTTAAATTCATGCAAAAACCCTTTTACATGTTGTGGTTTACCATTGGGTTTAAACGGTAACAACATTGGTTTTTTGCCAAGTTGAGTTATTAGAGTAATAAAGCTTTCTACTAATTCAGCTTCATAAAAACTAGTAAATGGATCTTGTACTATTAAAACGTATTCGCTTTGTTGCTGGGCATTTAAGTTAGTTAAAAGCTCAAAGTTAAATTGCTGTGCTTTGTTAATTCGTTTTGAAAGTGCCGGAATGCTCAGTTGGGGTGTATCAACATAGCCAACTGTTTTTTTAATTAAGCTGCTAACAAACGTTGTATTTACAACTGGGTTAATTATTTTTCCAAACTTGGCCATCAGTGGCGCGCTACTTTCTATGTTACCCACTAAGTAATCCTTAAGTGGACGTGCATAGTAACTGTGGTAGTAATTTAAAAACCGAGCACGAAAAGTAGGAACATCAACTTTTATAGGACAAGCCGTTGTACACGCTTTACAGGCTAAACATTCATCCATAGACGTTTTTACTTCGTGAGAAAAATCGTAAAGGCCTTTCTTTTTCTCGCGGCTATGTACAAATCGTTCCCACCAAGTAATAACTTCGCCTTTGTTTAATTCTTTTTCTACACCAAGCAAATCTATGTTTTTAGATTCTTGCAAACGCAGCCATTCGCGCATTAAACTCGCTCGTCCTTTTGGAGAATTCCGACGATCGCCAGTTACTTTATAAGACGGACACATTGGCGAATTTTCATCGTAGTTAAAACAAATACCATTACCGTTACACGTCATCGCATTATTAAAACTGGTTTTAACATCGATTGAAATTTGTTTATCGAACCACGATCTTTTTTGCCCATCGACGCTAACTAGTGAGTCTTCACTATCGATTGGAGTACATATTTTACCTGGGTTTATTCGGTTATATGGGTCGAACGCTGTTTTAATTTTTCGTAGCTGAGTAAATAAATGTTCGCCAAAAAACGCTGGGCCATATTCACTGCGGTAGCCTTTACCATGTTCGCCCCACATTAAACCGCCATACTTGGCTGTGAGTTTAACCACTTCATCTGAAATGGTACGTAATAATTTTTCTTGTTCAGGATCGCACATATCCAGTGCGGGCCTTACATGTAAAACACCAGCATCAACATGGCCAAACATACCATATTGTAAATTATGACTGTCGAGTAAGGCTCTAAACTCAACGATATAATCGGCTAAATTTTCAGGCGGTACGGCGGTATCTTCTGCAAAGGCCAATGGCTTTTGGCTGCCTTTTACATTACCAAGTAAACCAACCGACTTTTTACGCATTGCATAAATTTTTAAAATGTCGCTTTTGTCGCTGGTAAGCTGATAGCCAATGACTCCATTAGTTTGATTGGCTACACATTCATCTAATAATGTACAAAGTGTGTTTACTTTATCTTTTATGTCGTCGGGTGATACTGCATTAAACTCAACCATATTGAGTCCTTGCATATCTTTACTTGGAACGTCGGTTATTAAGTCCGATACTGAATGCCAAATTATATCTTCGCGCGCTAAATTTAATACTTTACTGTCGACAGTTTCTACTGAAGTTGCACGGGCATCTACCAAAAAAGGTGAATGACGAAGTGCAGAATCAAAACTATCGTACTTTATATTTATAAGTGTTTTAAATTCAGCAATAGGTGTAAGGTTTAATTTTGCCTCGGTGACAATACCTAGCGAACCTTCTGAGCCTGTTATTAAGCGGCTCATATCAAAAGTAAGTAAGTCATCACTTAGTACATGTTCTAGGTCATAGCCGGTTAAAAAACGATTTAACCGAGGAAACTTATTTAAAATAGCATCACGTTCATCAATGGCAATATTAAGTACGGTTTTGTATATAGTGCCAACTAGTGTGTCTTGCTCTGCAATAATTTTTGCTTTTTCGACATTTATTGGAGCGGTACTCATTGGTGTACCGTCTACTAAATAGGTTGTAAGGCCTAATACATGATCGCTTGTTTTACCGTAAACGAGTGACCCTTGACCTGATGCATCAGTGCTGATCATACCGCCTATGGTTGCACGATTACTGGTAGATAAATCGGGAGAAAAGAAAAACCCATAAGGTCTTAAAAAGTCGTTTAACTGATCTTTTATTACGCCGGTTTGAACCCGAACCCACCCTTCTTCTATGTTAATTTCTAGAATTTCACGCATGTAGCGCGATAAATCAACAACAATACCAGGTGTTAAAGACTGACCATTAGTGCCTGTTCCTCCACCGCGCGGTCCAAATGTTAATGATAAAAAAGGGTCTCGTGATGCAGTTTGCAAAGCAAGTTGAATGTCTTTTTCGGTTTTGGGAAAAATGACACCTTGAGGTAATTGCTGGTAAATACTGTTATCGGTTGAAGCGGTAATACGTGTTGCATAACTTGCATCGGTATCACCGGTAAAGCCTTGCTTTTGTAATGTATTTAGGTAACTTGCGACAAGGTCTGACGCGGCATCTTGCTGAGTAATTGTTGCGATCATAACGGCATACTTTTAGACATTTGGTTAATTATATCATGCTGATTGCTAATAGAAATTGAAGAATTTACAGTTTGTAACACTCTTTTAGTCGATTTAAGCGCTGCTGTAATTATAATCAAGTTAACTACACGAGAGGTCATTTATATGAAAAAAATTGTATTACAGATCATGGGTGCGTTATTTATTTTATTAGGATTAATATTTGCGGTTGTACCTGGGCCATCACTTATATTTTTTATGGCTGGTTTATTGTGTTATTCGTTTTATTACCCAAAGGCGCGGTATTATTTGACGCTTTGCCAAAAAGCATTGACTAAATCGTGTCAGTATTTAGATAAAAAATTAGCACGCAGTTAAAATAAATTGACCAATAAAAAAGCCAGCAATATATGCTGGCTTTTATATAGTTACAAGGTTATTTAGCTAATTTTTTAGCTAAATATAACCAAGTTTCGATTACTGTATCTGGGTTTAATGATACAGAGTCTATGCCTTGGTCTACCAACCATGCAGCAAAGTCTTCATGATCTGAAGGGCCTTGACCACAAATACCTACATACTTTCCTTTTGCTTTGGCTGTTTGAATTGCCATAGAAAGCAGCTTTTTGATTGCAGGGTCTCGCTCGTCAAACAAATGAGCAATTAGACCTGAATCTCGGTCTAAACCCAGTGTTAACTGTGTTAAATCGTTAGAGCCGATTGAAAAGCCATCAAAGTGTTCTAAAAACTCTTCAGCAAGTAATGCATTTGACGGAAGTTCACACATCATAATTACTTTAAGACCATTTTCGCCACGTTTAAGGCCATGCTCTTCTAGTAATTCGATTACGCGCTTACCTTCTTCAAGTGTGCGTACGAATGGAATCATGATCTCAATGTTAGTCATGTCCATGGTATTACGTACACGCTTAATAGCTTCACACTCTAGTGCAAAACAGTCGCGGAAGTCTTCAGATATGTAACGCGCTGCACCACGAAAACCTATCATTGGGTTTTCTTCTTCTGGCTCGTATTGTTGGCCACCCACTAAGTTAGCATATTCGTTTGATTTAAAATCAGACATACGAACAATTACACGCTCTGGTGCAAACGCACAACCTAATGTCGAAATACCTTCAACGAGTTTTGAAATGTAAAATTCGACAGGTGAATCGTAACCGGCAATCATGTCAGTTATTTCAGCTTTAAGGGCATCTGTTTGTGCATCAAAATTTAATAACGCTTTTGGATGCACACCAATCATACGGTTAATAATAAATTCAACACGGGCAAGACCAACACCTGAATGTGGTAAACGTGCAAAGTCGAATGCGCGGTCTGGGTTACCTACGTTCATCATCACTTTCATTGGTAGGTCTGGCATTTCGTCAACACGTGAAGTGAGCACTTCAAAGTCTAAAATACCTTCGTAAATAAAACCCGTATCGCCTTCGGCGCATGATACTGTTACTTCCTGTCCTGCTTTGATTAGGTCGGTTGCATTACCACAACCTACCACGGCGGGAATACCAAGTTCACGAGCTATGATTGCTGCGTGACATGTACGGCCACCACGATTCGTTACAATCGCTGCTGCACGTTTCATGATCGGCTCCCAGTCTGGGTCGGTCATGTCGGTAACTAAAATATCACCAACCTGTACTTGATCCATTTCGTCAATCGAGTCGAGTACACGCACAACACCGCTACCAATTTTATGGCCGATTGCGCGCCCTTCTACAACAATGTTGCTTGAACCGTTTAATTGAAAACGTTCCATTACGTTGGTGTCTTCGTTTGAGCGAACCGTTTCTGGACGAGCTTGCACTATATATAGTTTGCCGTCGTTACCGTCTTTTGCCCATTCGATGTCCATAGGACGGCCGTAATGCTTTTCAATGATTACAGCTTGCTTGGCAAGGTCTTGTACTTCTTCGTCTGTAATGGAAAATTTATTAGAAAGTTCTGGATTAACATCCACTATTTCTACTTGTTTGCCGTGCGCTTTGTCGTCTGAGTAAATCATTTGAATGGCTTTAGAACCAATATTACGACGAACTACAGAAGGCTTATCCTTTAATAATGTTGGTTTATGTACATAAAATTCGTCTGGGTTAACAGCACCCTGTACTACCATTTCACCTAGACCGTAGCTTGAAGTAACAAATACAACATCTTCAAAGCCAGATTCAGTATCGATACTAAACATAACGCCAGACGCTGATTTATCTGAGCGTACCATACGCTGGATACCAGCTGATAAAGCAACACCACGATGATCGTAACCTTGGTGAACACGATAAGAAATTGCGCGGTCGTTAAATAACGAAGCAAAAACGTGTTTAATTGCAACCATAACGGAATCGATACCAACTACATTTAAAAATGTTTCCTGTTGGCCTGCGAAAGATGCATCTGGCATATCTTCAGCAGTTGCAGATGAACGAACTGCAAATGATACATCTGCTGAACCGTTGCCATGAAGTTGGCTATATGCATCGCGAATGGCTTGGTCTAAATTTGGTTGGAATGGTGTATCGATTATCCACTGGCGGATATCGGCACCTACTTTAGCGAGTGTATTTACATCATCAACATCGAGTGTATCTAAGATGTCATGAATTTTGGCATTGAGTCCAGATTGGTCTAAAAACTCATTAAAAGCATCGGCGGTTGTTGCGAAACCACCCGGTACTTGTACACCAGCGTTAGCTAGGTTAGAGATCATTTCACCAAGAGAGGCATTTTTACCACCTACTCGAGGAACATCTTGCATACCAAGCTCTTGATACCAGAGAACGTATTCTTGCACGGGTCTTTCTCCAAAAAACAAATTGTAGTTGAAACTGTGAGAGTTAAGAAAGAAAACCTTTTATAAAGGCCACCTTCATTCTACACTGGCAACAGTCCTCGCGTAAACCGTGAGTAACCCATTTTAGGGATTAAAAGTAACAAAAAGGTTAATTATGAGAACTGCATTTTATATATCTGATGGAACAGCAATTACATCAGAAGTGTTTGGGCATGCAACGTTATCTTTGTTTCCAATCGATTTTAATCACAAAACTATTCCTTTCGTAGAAACAGAAGAAAAAGCACACGAAATTAAAGCGTTAATTAATGCAACGGCTGCAAAAACAGGTGAAAAGCCCTTTGTATTTTTTACATTTGTAAATCACAGTTTAAGCGAAATTATAAAATCAGCAGATGCTATTCCGTATGATTTTTTGACCACGTACAGCGAAAAAATTGAAAAAGAACTAGAGGTAGCGCCTGTACCAAAAATGCACCGGACACATTCTATACACGAGAAAAGTTATGACTTTAGAATAGACGCGGTGAACTACGCTTTAATGAATGACGATGGCGGCAATATTAAAAACTTCTCTGAGGCTGATATTATTTTAATTGGTGTGAGCCGAAGTGGTAAAACACCAACTAGTTTGTACTTAGCATTACAATATGGAATTAAAGCAGCCAACTACCCTATCACTGAAGAAGATTTAGAGAGCGAAGGTTTACCTAAATGCTTGGTGCCTTACAAACATAAATTATTTGGTTTAACTATTGACCCAGAAAGGCTCGCTGCAATTAGACACAGACGAATGGCCAATTCTAAATATGCTTCTATTAGGCAGTGCCGTATTGAAGTACGTGAAGTTGAAATGCTCTATAAACGCCATAAAATTTCGTACTTTAATTCAACCCATCATTCAGTTGAAGAAATATCTGCAAAAATACTAATGGATACCGACCTAGAGCGTCGTAAGTACTAACTTATTTATATTTAAAGCAATAAAAAAGCCGCAATTAAGCGGCTTTTTATATGAGTGCGTATTATTTACGTGCGTCTTTTAATAAATCAGCAACTAAAAAGCCTAACTCTAGTACTTGGTCTGCATTAAGACGAGGGTCACATTGTGTTTTGTAACGCTGCGCTAAATCGTCGTCTGACAAACCATATGCTCCGCCGGTACATTCAGTAACATGTTGACCTGTCATTTCTAAGTGAACACCACCTGCGTATGAACCTTCTGCTTTATGAACAGAGAAAAACTGGCTAATCTCACGCATTATATTGTCAAAGTTACGAGTTTTGTAACCTGAGGTCGCTTTTTCAGTATTGCCATGCATAGGATCTGAGCTCCAAATTACCTTACGCCCTTCCTGTTGTACTTTACGTACTAGTGCTGGTAATTTTTCTGGCAGTATATCTGCACCCATGCGTGTAATTAATGTTAACCGACCTGGGATGTTATCTGGATTTAATGCATCAATTAGACGTATTAATTCATCTGGATCCATACCTGGGCCAACTTTTACACCAATCGGGTTTTTAATGCCTTTAAAAAACTCAATGTGTGCGTGATCTAATTGACGTGTGCGTTCACCAATCCAAACAAAGTGCGCTGAACAGTCATACCAATCGCCCGATAGGTGATCGCGTCGTGTTAGTGCTTCTTCGTAGCCCAGTAACAATGCTTCGTGTGACGTATAAAGGTCAGTCTCTTTAAGGCTAGGAGCAATAGTTGAATTTATACCACATACTTCCATAAATTCTAGTGCATCTTGAATCTTGTCAGCTAACTGTTGGTATTTTTGTTTTTGTGGATTGGCAGCTACAAACCCCATGTTCCAACGATTGACCTGATGTAAATCAGCTAGACCACCCTGTGCAAATGCACGCAATAAATTCAATGTAGCAGCACTATGATGGTACGCCGTCATTAAACGCTGTGGATCTGGTATGCGCGCTTCAGCTGTGAAGTCAATGTTGTTAATGATGTCGCCACGGTATGATGGTAGTGAAACACCATCAATAGTTTCTAAATCTGCAGAACGTGGTTTGGCATATTGTCCAGCCATACGCGCTATTTTAACTACTGGGCACTTTCCGCCATAAGTTAAAACCACTGCCATTTGTAAAATTGTTTTAAACGTATCTCGAATATTGGCTGCATTAAAATCACTAAACGACTCTGCGCAGTCTCCACCTTGAAGTAAAAATGCGCGGCCTTCACACACATCTTCAAGCTGTTTAAATAGGCTACGCGTTTCTTCTGCAAAAACTAACGGTGGTGCTGTTTTTAATTGGCCTTCAACAGACTTTAATACTTCTTGATCTGGGTACTGTGGTTGCTGCAGTATTGGCAGTTCTCTCCAGCTATTTGGGTTCCACGATTGCATATTCTATCCTCATTCCTACTTTACCTGATGTAGTGAAATTAACGTATGCGAGTACCTCTATTCAAGCACTAAATTCACTATTTACTAATTATTTTGTTATGGGGTAGTTATAAACATACATTAATCACTTTATTTTTGCATTTATATGAAAAATAAACTTCATCAAGTTTGTAATATAAGCCATTAATATCAATAAATTAAAAATTAAAACATTAGATTTATAGTGTACAAGAACTGTTAGCATAGTAGGGGATATTATTAGCAATATACATAGGAACACATCATACTTAAAAGTCAAGCATTGTAATCTTAACTTTACAGTACGGACTAAGTAATTGTTAGCACTAGTATTGCGTTTGTAAATTATTGTGCTAGCAAAGCATACCAAGGGTTTAGGTACGAACCTCTAAGATTAATAATCTTATGTAAAAGAGTCACCTATGCACACAACACTAAAGAACACATCATACTTGATTGTATAAAAAGTTTAATCTGAGCATCTATTAATATATAAACTATTGCCATCAAAAGGCAAGGTTAGTATTCTTATTCATAAGTGTAAGATGTGTTCTTGGTGTGTTGTGGTCTCTAAAATTAAAATAAGAAGTCAGTTTGATTTAATGAGCGAGTTAACCTCATTATTGATTGGTGAACTCAAACAGTGTGAATATTCAAAAGCTGAATACTATAAGTTGCCTGATATAAGTGCTAGCGAAGAAGATAATGTGCCTCAAAGTATATCCGTTTCAAAAATAACGGGAGATGATGCTCAACGAGCTATTTTTAATTCATTTACTGATATATATACAAAGTCAGGGTTAAGTAGTCGAGTACTTAAAAGACACCCTGGTTTATTAATTATAAAAAACGCTGATAAACTGGCGCTTACTAATAGAATTGCTCAGGTAAATAAGGCTAAAGCAGCATTCAAAGAATGTATCCTGGGTATTGATAACAACGACGCTCGTTTTGAAGCTGTTCATAATGCTGTACCAAATTTAATTACCCTAGCCGCATACAGAAAAATACACAGTGAAAGTGAATCACCTTTCTCTGTTAGATTTACATGGATGCACAAACACGCAACCAAAACCCTCACTAAAAAAATGGCTCTCGAGATGTTAAGTAAATCTGCAGGTTATACAAACCCAAGAATGATCGACCAACAAAAATGGCAATCTCTGGTCGCTCAAGAACAAATGAGAATAGCAAGTTTAGGTGAAAAGGAAAAACTAAGAATAAGACGCCCTACTCGAGTAAGCCCGCAAGTTAATATCAGATACACTGCACAAAATCGTTACCACGTTAGTGCTGCATTACCATTTATATTAATAAACCCCGAGCCCGATGTTAAAATTGGTACCTTACCAGATTACGAAAAGCCAGCTAGTCACCCTCGAAAACGAGAGTATGATTTCCTAGTAGATAGACTTTACCTTGAACAGGTAACAAATTAATTATGTTAAAAAGGCCACTTTAAGTGGCCTTTTAGTATGTGTAATAGCAAAAATAAATTATTAACTATTTTTCGACTATTTCTTCTATTTTATCTTCATCAATTAAAACGGCGTTTTCAACGATGCGTTTACCGCCTTGAATTTCAATACGTTTGTTATGCTTGTTCAATGTAAGTATTTCATCACAAAATTGATCTGACGGGTGCATTTCATAGGTGTAATCTATAATATTGCCTGTTTTATCGTCTTTTACATTGGTAATACTGTATTCAGAGATAGCCCCCTTTTCAATAAGGTCTTTCATAGTCGTTGTCATATCACGACGTAATGCTTTTAATTTGTTTTCTGTAATGTTGTCGGTTGAGTATATCGAACCATATTTTTCCATAATAGAAAGCAATCTGAAATGATACGTTTTGCCAGGTGCCGCATAGCGCCAAAGGTGGTATAAACGTAACATCATCCAGCGTGATAATCCCCGCTTTAATTCTTGGGCACTATTAAAATAATAACCTTTATATTCAAGGTTATCGATCATGTTATGAACAAAAGCATTTAAACACGCAACGCATTTAACATTGCCTCCCTGCCCCTTTTTCCCGCTAAAATGTAAAGAAGATAAAAAATTCATATTTGATTCGTAGAACGAATCATCAATGTCTGAATTTTTAGTATCTGTTGCAGAATATTTAAACGAGAGTTTTGAGCCTTGAAGTGCTTCAAGCGATTCTTTAATAGCAGGATATGGCATAGACTGACCAACCGCTTTAAGTTCTTGTGCTAACTCGTTCATAGAAAAAACAACGGCATATTGAATACCGGACTTAAAATTTATTTTTACTATTTTACCTTTGGAGGCTAAACGGATAAGAGCACGTTCTACTTTTTCTTCTCTATCTGATGGCCAGACTAGGTATTCAATATCTTCACCGTCTTTACGAGTACTAACAACTGCCGGTGTTATTTTTATTTCGCCATCGTATAAAATACCATCTACTTTTTCTGATATCTTACGCGTAATAATTGTTTTTTTAGGCGCTTCTTCTAATGGAAGTTTTTTATGACCAGATCGAACAAAACGTCCCCATAAATCATAATGGTTAAATGTATTAGAATAAGCACGTAAACCATGTGCTGCATTTTCAATAGAAATGCGAACGTCTTTGTTATCTGTAAATAGTGCTAAACTTTCGTTATCAATTGCACTTTCCACCCCGTGAATTTGGCCTCTTAATGTATCAGGCAAGTTATCTACCGAGATGTTGACCTTTCGGCTCATTGTTCTTATTTCCATTTATTATTGCGACATCTAATAACAACACATAAAACAAAAAAAGTTAAATGTTTAAGTTAGTATAAAAGTGATCTGCCTTTAATTAATCAACTCAGATCAGTTTTATACTAAGTAGTCGCGTTTTTCTTTAATTTAAGATCATCATTATACTAACAAAGGTGTTTCAA
The DNA here is from genome assembly GCF_001469195.1 of Pseudoalteromonas sp. 10-33. Taxonomy (NCBI): domain Bacteria; kingdom Pseudomonadati; phylum Pseudomonadota; class Gammaproteobacteria; order Alteromonadales; family Pseudoalteromonadaceae; genus Pseudoalteromonas; species Pseudoalteromonas sp. 10-33. The sequence continues at coordinate 23,479 of NZ_LOFI01000029.1, forward strand.
ATCTCATTTTTACTAACTCAGTTAAAAATTTGTCCACTAGTATGCTAAATTTAGCGGGCAAAGCACGACAAATCTTGTATTTAATATACCAGCCTGTGGATAAGAGCATTGTCAGTTAGCATAGATCTGATCTGTACTTACTACAGATCAGATCTATACCAATTAATTACTGCATTTACTTAACTGGACGGTGTATAACTTTCTAATTTACTTAGTAAAAGCATGATCTTAAGCACCGTATTTGTTTATAACTTTAAGGGTAAGCTGTGCATAACTACAAAATATATTTAGCAGTTAATTAAATGCTGATCTGTAAGTTATTAAAGATCTGATCTTAACCACGTATAATACTGATCTAATTTTTTAACATTTATTTATATTTATCATGTATTTACACGCTTATTTTCCGCCCTTAGCCTTTATTACCTTATATATTTAACCACCTTTAAACTTCTTTATTTATACTAAGCAATATTAAAGGTGTAAAATTATTATATGATGTCTTCTTTTTAAAACACATGTCGCCATAAATAGTTGTTTACAGGTATTTGAATGGACATTATACTAATTGCCTAACTTTGAGGAAGGAAAGTATGTCAATTAATAATAATGCGCTAGATACCTATCGACTTTTGAAAGCAACAGCTGAAGTTGCTGAAAAGTCACTAGAAGGACGTATTCAACATTATCGCGCTCATCTTAAATCAGAAGAAAAAGAATTAAGAACATACACCCAAAAAGCAGCCGCTGATTTATTAGGATGTAACAATCGTACATTAAAACGTCGTCATGACAATGGTGACTTTGACGATTTGAACATCAAACGTGGTGCTAACGGCCATTATGCTTATACCTTGGTTAATATATTTGCAATGGCAGATATAATGGATATAAAGCCTGATCACCGAGCTAATAGCGATAAACTACAGGTTATTGTTATTAATTCGCTCAAAGGAGGATGCGGAAAAACGACTAGTATGGTTAATATTGCAGCGGCATTAGCCACTACAAATATTAAGCGTTACCGCATTGGTATTATAGATCTCGATCCTCAGGGCTCTTCGTCTAGCTTTTTCCCATCGAGTGAGCATGATCCGATTACTGTCGGCGACCTAATGCGCGATTGTATTGATTTAGATGACGGTGAAACCTGGCCAGAATTCGTTTCATGTTCATTTTTACCAACGCATATACCAAACATTCGTGTCCTACCTTCTGGTATGGATGATTTTTACTTTGAACACGAAACTGCAACTTTACTCAAAGACACCTCTAATTATGAAGAGACTCGTCATTATCATAAATTACTCGAAAAGGTCATTGAGCCTGTAAAACACGAATTCGATATATTACTAATAGACACAGCCCCCACTCTTAACTTTATGTTTTACAATGCATTAATGGCATCAACAGCAATGTTAATTCCTGTTCACCCAGAAGCTGTTGATTTTGATGCTAATAATAAATATTTAAAACGTTTAGGTGAGATTTATCATACTGTTGCAGCTCTTGGCCATGAAGGTTGGGACTTTATGCAATTTCTAGTAACGAACTACGTTAAAGGTAACCACTCACAGCGTGACATTGTTAAAGATGTACGTAGCGCTTTTGGTCGTCAAGTTATGAGTTATCCAATTAACCATAGCTCTGCAATTACGGCTAGTTCGTCTTCTTTCAACACCATATTTGATCAAAAAGCGTCAGACAGCCTAGCAAGCCGCGAATCTCTTATGCGTGCTCAAGAAAATATTAAAGATGTTGTTGACGAACTTGAAATGCTGATCCGATCTAACTGGCAATCTACCCAATCAAAATTAAATACCCCTAAGTAAGGATGTTAAATAACAATGGCTAAAAAACGTAAAAACGACACCCGCTTAGACCCGTTTGCAACGGCTGTAGAGAATAGCAGCCTTGATGCGCTTTTAGAGCAAGCGAATGCTGGCGATGTTATTAAAATGCCTGCACCGAGTGACTCCTCGCGCCAAATTACCCTTGTTTGTAAAGTAATTTCGCATGCTGATATTCAAAAAACAACTAATGTTTATGGTAAAAATCGTCGTGTCCAGTCGCTATTAAATGAAAAATCGGTCTCGGATATCCTTCCTGCTATTCGTGAGGATGGACGAAACCAGCATCCTGCTCTGCTTTGGGAGCAAGATGATTCAAGTTTGGTACTTGCTGGTTCGCGCCGTCGAATGGCGTGTATTTTAGGTAATGCAGATTATCTTGTTTTAAGTTCAAGCGATTTCACAGAGCAAGATGCTAAAATTTTAGCTGTATCGTCTGATCAATACATAGCGCCAAGCCTGTGGGAATTAGGCCAAGCTTACCAACAAACCAAAAACGAGCTGCTCGAACAAGGTAAAAAAGGATCGTACCGCGAAATTGCTGCGATTGAAGGTGTATCTCACACCGCAATTGCAGACGCAATAAAAGCGTATGAGCAAATACCGTCTTCTGTTATTGCTTTGTATCCAACCGCTAATCACGTTGGTCGAGAAGTCGCTAAAAAGCTTATTACTGCCAAGGAGCGTAACGCAGAGAGCTTTAACCGACTAATAGCTGATGTAGCTAGCAATACTGAAGTAAACGCCATTACAAGTGACGACAAGCGTGCTATGGCTATCACTAAGTTATTGACTACAGAATCTCAAGCGGCTTCAAAAAAAGAAGCTGTACTCGAAAACGAGTATGTAATGTTGCAGCGAAACTTAAAAAGTGGCGATGTATCGATTAAAATTAACAATAAAGTTATGACAGACAAGCGTTTAGAGCAGTTAACTAAGTTACTTAGTGCATTTAATTAGTTAGTAAAAAAATGATCTGCTAGGTCCTATAAGTTAGTAAAATCATGATCTACCAGCCTGCTCAGTTAGTAAAAATTTGATCTAAAATAACGTTTATTTAGCTGCTTTACCTAAATAGCGTCACTGAGATCATTTTTTTACTAACTATTTACCACTTCAGCACCATTCTGTGAGTTATCCGTTTATCCCTTAGTAAAATTATGATCTGTAAAGCCCCCATGCTGTGCATAAGGTGTTTGTATTTTGTTCGTTATTTGTGGGTTATTGTTTGTTTTTTTTATTCTTGAGCTATTTAGTACCACAAACCGAATTTTTACCAAGCTATCAGCTCCAACCAGTTTACATTACTGTGAATAGTGCTTTAGCTCAGCGCTTATAAGGCATATACTGGGAAAATTATTTTTAAAAATTAATCCTTTGAGTGACATGTCTGCTAACCTATCAAAAAATGATTTACTCGCTATTTTTGAAGAAATTAAAAATGAGCAGGCTACCCAGTTTCCTCTTTCCGAACGCTTTATAAATAAACTGTTTAAGCCAAACGTGTTGGCAAAAGGAAAAGAATATTATAAAAATGGTAAAATTACTTGGTTAGAACATAACAGTGATTTTTCGGTGGTAGACTCAACCGTTCAAAGTGATACCGGTGCTTCGTATAACCAGCGAGTTGAGATCAGTAAATTACCAACGGGTTATTCTGTTGATACCCATTGCACCTGTAATATTAAAACAAAGTGCCTACACCTCGCAGCCATTTTACTAAAGCTCAAAATAGAGCACTCTGGTGAGTATGGCGAAGACTACTTTATAAATGATTGGTTCAGCGAATTAAGTACACTTAAAAGTACCGAATTAACAACCCCATCCCAAGTGTTACTTTTTATATTAAGTGTCGAAAATAATAAAGTATTTATATCCCCCAAAATTGCTAATTACGATAAAAACCAAAATTATACGTTAGGGCGTAACCTAACCGACCAGCAATTAAATAGCTTTATAACGCCAAATGATTTACTTGAAAGTGACTTTAGGCTTTACAGCTGGATTCGCTCACAAAATGCAGTCGGTAGCCTCGAGCTAAAAGGTCAATGGGGATTTAGTGCGTTACAGCAGTTAATTGCTACCGAGCGCTTATTTTTACATCGCTCTCGTGTTGCAATTAAACCGCAAAGTGGCCAATCACTTAGTTTTAATTGGCAACAAGAAAAAGAGCTTACAAAATTAGTTGTTAACTTAGAACAAAGTAAAAATTGGGCGGTGCTAAAAACCACACCGCCCACATATCTAGACCTTGACCATCTAAAAGTTGGCCGCATACGTACACCGTTGAGTGGCGATGAAATAGCGCATTTACAAACCATGCCTGCAATACACAGCGCTAATTTTGATCGTATTTATAAGCAGCTTGCAGATAACTTTGGTGCGGGAGTTATCCCCCACCCTACCAATACGCAATCTGTTTTACCGCAAACAGCGAGTAACGCAGTAATTAAAGTATCTATGGGAGATGCTGGTTTAAGGCTGTCTTTATCGTTTAGGTATAAAAATAAAAATTACCCAGCAGGTAAAGCGCCAAATAATTTAATTAACAGCGCGTTTGAAAATACAGTAACCAATGAGCTTGTTAATTTAGGTTTTGAGTTTTGTAAAGGGGGTTTACAAAGTGAGTTTACTTTCAACAAGCAATCGGCTATTCATCTTCATTGGTTAACTTACGAGGTATTTCCGGGCTTTAAAGAGCATGGTTGGAAAGTCACTATTGGTAAGATGGATATCGCCAATCCACAAAGTGAAGTATCACTCATTGCTAATAGAGCTGCAGGGCATCAAATGCACTGTAAAGTGCTTATTAACAATAGTAAGCTTTCACACATTTTTAGTAACGAAGATCCACTTTATCAATCGTTAAATCGACAAAGTCAGCTTTTTCATTACTACCCTGTTGGCCGTCAGTTTGGTGTTATTAATAAGTCAGCTATAAACTTGCTGACTGATTTTAAGCAACGTTTTGAATTTGTAAAAACGCGTGATGAATTTAATATACCGCTTTCGTACTTGCCAGAACTTGTAAAACATACTGCAATCAACGTTGAGCTTCACGACGATTCACTCGAGCGCTACCTCGAGGAGCTTAACAATACAGATAAGGCAATGCTGAGTGTATCGCTGCATGGCTTAAATGAGTCGGTTGAACTTAGAGAGTATCAACAGCAAGGTGTTGATTGGCTAAGTTTTTTAAAACGTCACAAACTTGGTGGCATTTTAGCTGACGATATGGGGTTGGGTAAAACACTGCAAGTCATTGCGTTTTTAACAAGTACGTATAATCGCCCACAAGCGGGCCCTACACTCATTGTGTGTCCAACTAGCTTAGTGAGTAACTGGCAAAACGAAATAATAAAATTTACTAAAGGTCTTAAGGTAATAACCATATTTGGCGCTAATCGCAACGAGCCATTAAAGCACCTAGCACAAGCACAATGTATACTTACAACTTACCCTTTATTAAAGCGCGACATAGCTTATTATTCGCCGCTTTATTTTGAAAATATAATTCTTGATGAAGCGCAATATATTAAAAACGATACTGCTCAGGTATCACGATTAGTAAAAAGGCTTAATGCTGATTTTAAATTGTGCTTAAGCGGTACTCCAATTGAAAACAACTTGCTTGAGCTTAAGTCTTTACTCGACTTTGCTATGCCCTCTTTATTAGGCTCTCAGGCTCATTTTAAACAACATTTTCAAACGCCTATTGAACGCGAAGCCGATATGGAACGTGCCGAGCAATTAAAAGCACTCATAATGCCGTTTATTATGCGTCGAACTAAAGCACAAGTTGCGCAAGAACTACCGCAAAAAACAGAAATTACTAAAGAATTTGAGTTTGAGCCTAAACAAAAAGAAATGTATCAAGGAATAACACGTGCACTTGAAGAAAAGCTAATTGATCTATTTGCTGAGCAAGGCGTTCAAAAAAGTAAACTTGCCTTTTTAGAGGCTTTACTAAAGCTTAGGCAAATTTGTTGCCATCCAAAGCTTATTGAGCCCGATACACAAGCAGGCTCTGCAAAATTAGAATGGTTGTCTACTCACCTCCCTTTAATGTTAAGCCTAGGGCGTAAAGTAATTATATTTAGCCAATTTACGTCCGCGTTAGATTTAATTGCTAAACAATTGAATGAGCTAAACATTAACTTTAGTTTATTAACAGGCCAAACTCGCCATCGCGATAAGGTCATTGATGAGTTTACCAGTGGTAAAACGTCTGTGTTTTTAATTAGTTTAAAAGCAGGCGGCACTGGGCTTAATTTAACGCAAGCAGATACCGTTATTCATTTCGATCCATGGTGGAACCCTGCCGTAGAAAAGCAAGCCACCGATCGAGCCTACCGTATTGGGCAAACAAACCCTGTTTTTGTTTATAAGTTGATCATGAGTCATTCAATTGAACAAAAAGTTTTTAAAATGCAAGAGGACAAACAAGCACTCGTTGATGCCCTATTTACTGATAAATCAATGAGTTTTACACAGTTTGATGAGCAACAAATGTTGTCACTTATAAAAAATTAATTTATTTTAAAATTAGTGCGATCTTTTTTGAACTTATTCAAATCTAGGGCGTCTACTATTATGCTTGTTGATTAATTGCAGTTAACACAAGTTTTCATGTTGATTTCCTATTTAGTTACTAACTTTTAGTAATGATTAAGCCAGTTCATTTTGAACTGGCTTTTTTTATGCTCCTTTTTAGTTGCCCATTAGCCGGGGCTGAAGTTATACCAATCCGCAATAATGCTTAATCATTTTGTGGGTCCAAAAGTGTCGCTATCTGCGTTAAAAAATTCTCATTTACGACGGCATGGGTGCAGAAGGTAGAGCAATGCAGGAGTAATTGCAGAAAACAACTAAATAACGAGTTTTTTGTCAAGCTATCAACACGTTTACCTATCCTCAAAATAGATCACTTAATTAAGCGGATTGGTATTATTTAAATTAATTCGATCTTTTTATGAACTTAATTCAAAACAGAGCGTCTACTATTATGCTTGTTGATTAATTGCAGTTAATACAAGTTTTCATGTTGATTTCCCCCATTTAGTTACTTATTTAGTAATGATTAAGCCAGTTCACTTTGAACTGGCTTTTTTTATAGCTAATTTTTAGCATTTAATGGTTTATGAGCCAAAGATCAGTTTATTTAGAATAATTTGATCTTTTAATGAACTTAATTCAAATAGCGGCGTCTACTATTATGCTTGTTGATTAATTGCAGTTAATACAAGTTTTCATGTTGATTCCCCCTGTTGTGTTACTTATTTAGTAATGGTTGAGCCAGTTCACTTTGAACTGGCTTTTTTTATGGCTGTTATTTACTACCCCCTACTTCTGTTCAAACTTATTCGTTATGATGGCATGTCCATAAATTTTATAAGTTTATTTTATGATTACTCAAATACTCACCCAAATTGATTGGGTAAGCACTGCTGCAGGGTTTACTGCAGGTATTGTGCTTTATAGTGTTATTGCCGTTTTGCCTCGCAAAAAATTAAAAAAAATAATTAACGAGCAGCAACAGCAACTTTCTTTATTACAAAGTCAGTTCGATAACAAAGCAGAGCAGTTTAGCGCCTTACAAGATGAACACGAGCTGCTTGAACATAGCCATCAAGAACAGCGTGATGAGGCGCAGCATTTTAAAACGCGTTGCAGTGAGCAAGAAAAACAAAGCATGCAATATAATCAGTTTTGGCAAAAAGCCGAAACCGAATTAACTCAGCTACGTGCGCAATATAATAATCGAGACATAGAGCTCAATAATATGCGAACCACGCTAGAGCAAAAGCAGCAAAACTTTACTGAGCAGCTAGCGCAAATAGAGCAAAGTAAAAACGTGCTTAAAAAAGAGTTTGAAAACTTAGCCAATAAAATACTCGATGAAAAAACCCAAAGCTTTAAAGTGACCAACCAAGAAAGTATTGAACAACTGTTAAAACCTGTTCAAGGCGAGTTAAAAGGCTTTAGAGATAAAATGGAGTCGATTCATGTTGAAGATTTAAAACAACGAGCTCAGTTAAAAACAGAGCTTTTACACTTACAAGCCAAAAGCCAATCCATCACCGAGCAAGCTGATAAACTAAGTAATGCGCTACAAGGGCAAAAGAAAACCCAAGGTAACTGGGGAGAGCTGATGCTTGAAAACGTACTCGATAGCGCAGGCCTGCGCGCCGGTACTGATTACAAGCGTGAAGTGTCGTTTAATACCGAAGACGGCCGCTTACGCCCAGATGTTGTTGTGTACTTACCACAAGGTCGTCATTTAGTGATTGACGCAAAAACATCTCTTAATGCCTACACCCGTTATGTAAATGCTGAAAATGAACTGGATGCTAATCAAGCTATCAAAGAGCATGTAAATGCAGTTACAGCCCGTATTAACGAGCTAGCAAGTAAATCATACGACCGTTTGCCAGGGCTCAACTCGCCAGAAGTTGTAATTATGTTTGTACCAATAGAGTCTGCGTTTGTAGAAGCGCTTAAATATCAAAGCGATATTTACCAACAAGCGATAGAAAAAAATATACTGGTTGCCACACCTACAACGCTATTAACCAGTTTAAATATTGTTAAACAGCTTTGGCGTTTTGAAGAGCAAACCAAATATTCAAAAGAGCTTGCAAACCGTGCCGAACGTTTTTACAACAAATTAAACGGCTTTTTACTGAGTATGGAAGGGGTTGGTAAACAGCTAGACCGAGCAAAAGAAAGCTACGACAAGGCTTTTTCGCAGCTTTACCGAGGCAAAGGTAACTTAATTAAACAAGCCGCTGAATTTAAAGAGCTTGGTGTATCTGTTCAAAAAGAGTTGCCTAACGAGAGCGTAGAGCGAGCACAGCTAGAGTTAGACTAGCCCTATTGGTTTGCTTGGTGATAGCGTTTATAAACTGTAAGCGCTATTTATCAAACTTTGCTTTAATCGAGCAATACCCTCAATTACTAGGCTTAAGCACAAAAGTAAAACGCAATAAAAAGGAATAACGTAAATGAACGCTAAATTTATTATTTTTGCTTTAAGCCTATCAAGCTTTTTTACCCACGCCTCAAATGAAAAAACCTATCAACCAACTCAAGCTGACTATAGTGAAGGTGAAAAGTGGGTATGGAAATATAAAGGGGTAACACCTAGCAATGAAATACGTGCACAAGGCACCGACACTAAGCAAATAGTCAGCAAAAGTGGCACTCTAGGTATGTTAACGGGTAAAGGAATTACCTCTTTAAAGGTATTAACAAAGCCTAATAACAGCACAACGGCGCGTTATTATTGGCCGTTATATGTGGGTAAAACATGGGTGTTTGAAGAGCACTGGGAAAGCGAAGATGGCACTAAGGGCTCAACAATTCAAAACGCTAAAGTTATCTCATATAAAGATGAAACAGTAGAAGCTGGCACATATAAAGCTTATACCATTGAGTACACAGGTAAAATTATTAACTCAAGAGGCTACTCAGCCGACACACAAGATATTCACTTATATGCACCTATGTTAAAAACATTCATTAAGTTAACTCAACGCCAAAAAGGGTATTTATACGTTGAAGAGCTAATTGAATATACCAATTAATAATTCATTTTTTCAAATAGCTGCAATATCCAAAAACATAAGTGACATTAAAATGGTCGTACAACTAGAAAATGCAGTTCCTTCTGTAGCCAAGAAAATTTATAACGTTTTTCAGAGTGCTTATAAAATAGAGGCCCTTTTAATAAAGGCTTCACATTTTCCACCTCTTAGCAGAATGCAGCACGATATTGTGCGCAGCAACGCATTATTTTATGGTTTTTATTGTGAAAGTACCCTAGCTGGAGTTATAGAAATTAAAGTAAAAAATAAGTGCTTAAGTATCGAAAGTTTAACTGTGCATCCAAGCTACTTTAAAAAAGGAATAGCGGGTAAGTTAATTGCTCATACGCTTAAATCGCATACGTATAACAAAGCGGTAGTAGAAACTGCTGTCGCAAATACGCCAGCAATTAATTTATATAAAAAACATGGCTTTTCTGAATATAAACAATGGTTGCCGGCACATGGTATTTTAAAAACGGCGATGCTACTTGAACTTAACTAACAAAGTACATGATTGAGTTATCTACTTTAATTAACAAACCGGATAGGCAGAAAACATGACAAAAAATAAGCTAATTAAATTTGGTCTTATTATGGCTGTAGGCATGAATATAGGCGGTGTTTTACTTTTCTCTCGATTTTTTACAAATCCTGTAATAAATGAACTAGACCCTGTTGTTATGTCTAACTTTGGCTTGTTAATGATCGTTATAAGGGGCTTAGCGTATTTAGCTAGCGCTTTTATTACCTCAAATATAAAGTGGCTTGCCGGCGCGTTTGTTATTGAAAAACTGGTTTATGTTGTGACTTGGTTATTATGGTTAGCAAACAACAACCTAAGTAATGTATATGATAAAGATTTATTCGCAGGTATTTTTTACAGTATTTACGGTATAAACGACTTTGTGTTTATGATGTTTTTTGCTTGGGTATTTCTACTTAATAATAAAAACGGCTAACCGTTAAAACTGGCCCTCATTCAATAAATCACTCATTTGTTTCTGTGTTAAACATTGTCCATTTGACCAGCTTGAATTTAATTGCGTAATTAAGCTACCAATGCGCTGCGATTTTTTTTGCAGCTGAGTTATCAGTGCATTCGCTTCGTTTTGCTTTTGCTGCAAGCGCTCAATAACAACCGTGTGATCTAGGTTATTTTCTGGCGTTTTTAATGTTGGTATTTCCTCTAACGAAAACCCTAAACTTTGTGCAAACTTAATCATTTTTATTTGCTCAATGCTTGAATGTTCGTATTGTCTGTAGCCATTACTATTGCGGCTGCTTTTCGGTAACAAACCTTTACTTTCGTAATAACGAATTGTACTTGGGGCAACGCCAACAAGATTTGCAAGCTCACTTATTTTCATAGTTGTCCTATTTAACCTATAAATACTGCCTTGACCTTAAAGCTAACTTTAAAGTTATAGTGGCGATAATGTCAATTTAATTGGTTTGTAACATGCCAGAAAATCAACAAGGTGTCGTCTTTTCACCTATTACTTTACCTAGCGGTTTAGTTTTAAAAAATAGGCTAGTAAAAGCGGCCATGGAAGAAAACCTAGCTGACGTCGATCTTACACCATCGCAAGTACTTAAAAATTGTTACAGCGCATGGGCACAAGGCGGGGTTGGTTTAATTATTACCGGTAATGTAATGGTTGATCACTTAGCTATGACTGGTCCCGGTGGCCTTGCGCTTGAGCATAATACCGATGTAACGCCTTTTGCGGAGCTTGCGCGTTTAGGGCAGCAAAACGACAGTAAAATTGTGATGCAAATTAATCACCCAGGTCGTCAAGTGTTTAAAAAAATGGGGGGAAAGGTTCTTTCAGCCTCCAATGTGGCATTAAGCATGGGAAAACACTCTCATTTATTTGGCCAGCCAAAAGCAATGACACACAATGAAATTGATGATGTGATTGAGCGATTCACAAATACGGCATTACAAGCACAAAAGGCAGGGTTCGATGGCGTGCAAATACATGCGGCTCATGGTTACTTATTAGCACAGTTTTTATCGCCTTTAACCAATAAGCGTGATGATAAATACGGTGGTAGCCTTGAAAATCGAGCGCGTTTACTCACAGAAATAACGCAAAAGATTAAGGCTAGTTGCGCAAATAATTTTTCGGTATCGGTTAAACTAAATTCGGCTGATTTTCAGCGCGGTGGATTTGAACCTAGCGACGCCCAAGCAGTAATTACTCTATTAAGTGACTTAAATATAGATTTTGTTGAGCTTTCGGGCGGTAGTTACGAAGCACCTGCCATGCAAGGTAAAACGGCCGATGAACGTACACTCGCTCGCGAAGCGTACTTTTTAGAATTTGCCAAAACAATTAGTGAACAATCCAGTATTCCTATTATGACTACGGGTGGTATAAGCCGCTTAGGTGTAGCAAGTACGGTTGTTAGCTCAGGAGTGGCGCTTGTAGGGATGGCAACTGCGTGTGCATATTACCCTTCTCTGGCCAAAATTTGGCAAACAAAGCCAAATTTTATTGCATCACTACCTGTTATTACTCTAAAAGATAAAACCCTAGCAGGCCTTGCCACTATGGCATTAGTAAAAAAGCAAATTCGCCGCATGGGCCAAGGAAAACCTGCAAAAATAAATGCATCAGCGGTATTTACTTTAATTGGCGACCAAATTAGAGCCATAAAATTAACAAAGCGCTATAAAAAACGTTTTATTGAAAAATAGTCCTCATAACCGCCGTTGTTGTCTCTATTAATTAAGTTTATTAATTGTTAAAAATACGCTAAAGTTTAATTAGCATATTTATATGATAAAAACTAATGAAAGGAAAACAGAATGCGGCTTAAAGGTTATCTAAAAAAGCTTCTATGCTTTTGGGGACTTCATTTATTAATAATTAGCTTGCCAAGCATTGCAACAGAACAGCAAGCAGCGCAGGCATGGCAAGATCCAAGTATATTTAGAGTCAATAAACTCCCACCCCGCGCGTTCTATTACCCTACAGCAACCGAGCAAAACGCATTTACAATGGAGCCTTGGCAGCTAGATAACTATAAATTACTAAATGGGCAGTGGAAGTTTAATTGGGTTGACTCTCCTAGTAGAAAACCAGATGGATTTGAAAAAGTAACCTACAATGACGCAAGCTGGGATGAAATAGCTGTCCCTGCCAATTGGGAGCTAAATGGTTACGGTTCTCCTTTTTATCACTCTCACTACTGTTTAATACCTAATACTGAGCAAATTGAGCTACCGCGTTACTATAATCCTGTTGGCTCATACCGAAAAATAATTAACATTGACGAAAGCTGGAATAACAAACAAATCCTTATTCATTTTGGGGCAGTAAAGTCGGCGTTTTATATTTATGTAAATGGTCAGCAAGTTGGTTATTCAGAAGACTCTAAAACTGCCGCTGAATTTGATATTACGCCATACGTTTCTAAAGGCGAAAATACCCTAGCACTACAAGTTTACCGTTATTCAACAGGGTCTTACTTTGAATGCCAAGATATGTGGCGTATGAGTGGCATTGAGCGCGATGTATATTTATATGCTGCGCCAAAAGTGCGTATAAGTGATTTTGAAGCCAATACCACTTTGATAGATAATTACACAAACGGCGAGCTAACGCTAACCACAACAGTACAAAACCACACTAAGCAAACCCACGCTAACTTTGACTTGCTCGTTTCACTGCTAGACGCAAACGATAAGGTAATGAGTACTAAAACGTTGTCAGTTCCTAAAATAAAAGAGCAACAAAGTACGCAAGTTAAAGCAGTGTTTAAAGTCAATGATGTACTGCCTTGGAGTGCTGAAGTTCCTAATCTTTATAAATTAAAAATAGGCTTACGCAATAGTAATGAACAGGTGGTTGAGTGGATCGGAAAATCAATAGGCTTTAGAAGCAGTGAATTAAAAAATGGTAATATTTTAGTTAACGGCAAACCAGTTTTATTTAAAGGTGTAAATAGACACGAGCACGACCCTGTAACAGGGCACGTGGTTTCTAAAGAGTCTATGGAAAAAGACGTAGCATTAATGAAAGCCTTTAATATTAATGCAGTACGTATGGCTCATTACCCGCAAGATCCGTACATTTATCACCTTGCAGACAAATATGGCTTATACGTTATGGATGAAGCTAACATTGAGTCACATGGAATGGGAGCTGCAAACCAAGGTAAGTACGACCCCTCGGCACACTTGGTAAATAAGCTTAGCTGGCAAAATGCATACATAGATCGCATTTCAAACATGTATCACCGTTCTAAAAATAACCCATCGGTTGTTATGCGCTCACTGGGTAATGAATCGGGCGATGGTATTAATTTAGAGGCGTCGTACGATTGGCTAAAGCGTCAAGCCCCAGGGTTTCCAGTTGTATCTGAACAAGCACAGTTAAGGCGCCACACCGACGTATACGGTCAAATGTATGCGCCAATCCAGTCGGCTACTCGCTATGCTAAAACAATGCATGATGTATCAAGACCCATGATTTTAATTGAATACGAGCACGCAATGGGTAATTCGGTAGGTAACCTTGAAGAATATTGGCAGGCCTTTGAAAAATACTCACAGTTACAAGGCGGTTTTATTTGGGATTGGGTCGATCAAACTTTTGCCATGAAAAACAGTAAAGGTGAGCTTTTTTGGGCATATGGTGGCGACTTAGAGCCTCCATTTGCAGTAAGCGCAAAAAGTTTTGCTGCAAATGGGTTAGTTTACGCCGACAGAACGCCCTACCCTTATTTGTGGGAGGTTAAACAAGTACAGCAAAACATCGACTTTGAGTTATCGAGCAAAACGCCTTACGAAATAAACGTAATTAACAAACAGTTTTTTGCCGACCTGTCTGACTTTACTTTGTCATGGCAGCTAATGGCCAACGGTATTGAAGTAGAGCAAGGTGCTAACCTTGGTATTAATGCCAAACCACAAACATCTCAGCGTGTTAGTTTGCCAATTAAAACAAAACTAAAAGCAGGAATTGAATATTTTTTAAATGTACAAGCCGTTCTAAAAAGCGCTAAAAATACATTGCCAACGGGTCATGTAGTTGCGTCAGAACAACTAGCATTAACAGGCTTTGCACTGACTAATAATACAAAATCAGCCTCGTTAAAAGTAAAGGATTCTGAAAATTCTTTAGCTTTTTCTACTAAAAACGCTCAATTTACGTTTAACAAAAAAACAGGCTTATTAAATGAAATTAATGTTTTTAAAAAGTCATTACTAGCCAACAACGTAGCCCAACCTGTGCAACCTAACTTTTGGCGTGCGCCTACCGATAATGATTTACCGCAAAAAGGATATGGTGACTCGTTTGCTGTGTGGCAACACGCAGGTTCAAATATAACACTGACTAGTTTTAGTAGTAAAAAAGTATCCTCAACACAATACAAAGTCGAAACAGAGCACACATTAAATAACGTTGAAAGTCGGTACTTCACAACTTACACAATAAATGGCAATGGTGTGGTTAATGTAGACGTTTACTTTTATGCCGCACCTCATAATTCGTACTCAGCCTTACCCAGATTAGGTATGCAGTTTGTTGTGAACGAGAACTTTAAAAACGTACAGTGGTATGGCCGAGGGCCTCACGAAAACTACGACGATCGTAAGTCATCGGCTTTTGTTGGCTTATATCAGTCTGACGTTGACTCTTTACGTGTACCGTATGTTCGCCCGCAAGAAAACGGTCACAAAACGGATGTACGGTACGTTACGTTTTATAATGATAAAGGAATTGGTGTTAAGTTCTCTGGCGATCCCTTAATTGGCTTTAATGCATCTTTCTACGATATGCACGACTACGATAAGAGTACTGAACAAGTTAATCGGCGCAATATGCACCCATCAGATTTAACCAAAGCCCCGTACATTTTTGTAAATATAGATTACAAGCAGCGTGGTGTAGGTGGAACGGATTCGTGGGGTAGTAAACCCTTGTACGAATATGAGCTCCCATGGTTAGACTACAAATACAGCTATAAAATTGAAGCTGTTAAGTTAAACGCTAAAAAATAGCTATACATAAAGCTTTAAATGACTACCCTAAGCCCGCTTTTTCCCCTTAAATAGTGGGCTTTTTTTATGTAAAACATGCTAATTTAAACGTTTGAAATAGAAGGAACGCTAAATGAACATAGGTATTTATATATATGATGATGCTGAAGTGCTCGACTTTTCAGGCCCATTTGAAGTCTTTAGTACGGCTAAACGTTTAGCTAAAAACGAGTGGAACATATTTTTAGTCGCGCAACATAATCAGCCTGTAAATGCGCGAGGCGGCTTTAGTGTAAACCCCCATTACAGTTTTGCTGACCATCCGGCCATTGATTTACTTTTAGTGGTTGGCGGTGTTCATAATAATGAACTTACCAAAGCACCTGTGATTGATTGGATAAAACGTACAGCCCAGTCAGCTCCGGTAGTAGCATCGGTTTGTACCGGGGCATTTTTATTAGCAAAAGCAGAGCTATTAAATGGTAAAAATGTAACAACCCATTGGGAAGATATAAACGAGCTAGCCGCTTTGTTCCCATTACTCAATGTAATGAGTAATAAGCGCTGGGTAAAGCATCATAAATTTACAACCTCGGCGGGTATTTCTGCAGGTATCGATATGAGCTTACATTTAGTGGCTGAGCATATAAGCCCTGAACTTGCAGAGCTAACAGCAAAACAAATGCAGTACACCTGGCACAAAAGTATTTAATCACCTTCTAACAACCTATTATAAAAAAGAAGTTTACTGATTAGCAAAAACAATACGGCTTAAATGTACCTATTATGCGATAAGCATACTGATATAAAGCAAAAAAGTTTGCTAAATTAAGGTTGGTTAATACAAGTATGTATTGCTAAATCAACTTATTGCAAAACTCATAAAATAATAGCAGTAAGTAAATATCACTTTAGGGATTCACATGACATTACTTAAAACCTCGGCACTTGCTTTTTCTATATTAGCGGGGCTGTCTTTATCTGGCTGTTCTATGACTCAAAATACTCCATCTACCTTGGCTTCTGCTGAAATAGTCACGTCACTTTCACTCGCGCAAATTTATAAAGATAAAGAATTTAAAACCCAGCGTAGCACTTACTTTAAGTGGCTAGATGATGGCACTGGCTACACCGTACTTGAAGAGCGCGAAAGCGAAAAAGAAAAAGCAGACGATAACAACGCCGATGATGAAAAAGAGCACGGCGTAAAAGGCAATGACATTGTATTTTACAATGCTGACGGCACAGGCCGTAAAGTACTGGTTGAATTTGAAAAGCTACTGCCAGAGGGTGCAGACGAGCCATTTGCAATCGAAAGCTACCAATGGTCAAAAGACGGTAAATGGCTGATGGTATTTACCAACAGCGAGCAAGTTTGGCGTTCGCGCAGCCGCGGGGATTTTTGGTTACTTAACCTTGAGACTAACCAATTACAGCAATTAGGTGGTAAAGACGTTGAGCCAACTAAGTTAATGTTTGCTAAGTTCTCACCAGATAGCTCAAAAGTGGCTTACGTACGCGATAACAATATTTATATGCAAGCGGTTGGTAGTAACGATGTAACCGCGCTCACAACCGATGGTAACGCCACCCTTGTTAACGGTAATTTTGATTGGGTATACGAAGAAGAATTCACTATTGCCGATGGTTTTCGTTGGAGCCCCGACAACAAATCAATCGCCTATTGGCAGCTTGATACCAGTGACGTTAAATTTTTCACTATGATCAACAACACCGACGAACTGTACCCTACCCTTAAAAAGTTCCCTTATCCTAAGGCCGGTGAAACCAACTCTGCCGTGCGTGTTGGTGTGGTAAGCCTTGCTGATAAACAAACCCGTTGGGCTGAGCTTGAAGGCGATAACCGCGACCGTTATATTCCGCGTATTAGCTGGGCAGGCACCGGTAATGAATTAATGATTCAAGACTTAAACCGCCCACAAAGCCATAACAAAGTGTGGTTGTTTGATTGGCAAAAGCAGCAACTGACCAAAATTTTAGAAGACAAAGACGATGCGTTTATCGAATGGTTTTATAAAGCAAACTGGTCAAAAAACGGTGAGTTTTTTATTTGGCATAGCGAACGCGACGGTTGGCGTCATCTTTATCGTATATCGCGCGATGGCAAAACTATTATCGACCTAACCCCAGGTGATTACGACATTATTGATATGCTTACCATCAATGAAGACAAAAACGTAATGTATTTTATTGCCTCGCCAAACGATCCGGGTCAGCGTTACTTATACAGCACACCGCTTGATGGCAGCAGCAAACCGGTACGGGTCACGCCTGCTGAGTTTGAAGGTTCAAACAGCTACTACATGTCAAAAGATGCCTCGTGGGCTATGCACACTTACTCAAAGTTTGGTATGCCACCGACTAAAGAGATCATTAAAGTGAGCGATCACAGTAATGTAAAAACCTTAGTTGAAAACAACGAGCTTAAACAAAAGCTGGCTGAGCAAAGCTTACCAAAGCATGAGTTTTTTAAAGTAAGCGCGCAAGATGGCACCGAGCTTGACGGCTATATTATGTTCCCAGAGAACATGGATAAAAGTAAAAAATACCCAATTGTGTTTTACGTATACGGCGAACCATGGGGCTCTACTGTGCAAGACCGCTGGGAAGGCAACAGTTACTTGTATAAATCACTGTTAACGCAAAAAGGCTTTATTGTGGCATCGGTTGATAACCGTGGCACACGTGCACCAAAAGGCCGCGATTGGCGCAAATCGATTTATAAAAAAATTGGCTCAATTACCGTGCAAGACCAAGTAGACGCACTAGATGCCATGGCAAAACGCTGGGATGTAATAGACACCGAGCGTGTTGGCGTATGGGGACACTCAGGAGGCGGTAGTTCAACCCTTAACTTATTGTTCCGTCATGGTGATAAATTTAAAGTGGGGATTGCCTCAGCACCCGTGCCAGACATTCGTTTGTACGACACCATTTACCAAGAACGTTATGCGGGTAACCCTAATACAGACCCAGAGAGCTACGATAACACCTCGCCAATTACCTTTGCTAAAAACCTAACCGGTAAGCTACTGCTTATTCACGGCACTGGCGATGATAACGTACATTACCAAGGCTCAGAGCGTTTAATTGACGAACTTGTTAAGCACAACAAACAGTTTGAGTTTTTCTCATACCCTAACCGCTCACACAGCCTACGTGAAGGCAAAGGCACCGCCCTGCACTATCACACCATGATGGCTGACTTTTTTGAAAAGCACTTACTAGCTAAGTAACCGCTTTAAAAAATAAAAGACTAAAGCCGCACACTAATTATTAGTGTGCGGCTTTTTTTATCAAAATGGTGTGGGGGTTTACAACTGAGGTCAAAGTTCAAAGGTTAAAGGAACAAGGTCAAAGATTTTTAGTTACGGTAAGTTGGGTAGAGTGTAACGAAACCCAACAAGGTAAAGGCGGCTTCGCTCAATAGCAATGCGCTAAAGGCTCAATGGTAATAATTGAATCGTTTAAAACTAAACATAGCTTTGGGATTAGAGAGGCATTAAAAAAGTAGCATCCTTGCTACTACAAGTGCGATATTAAGAGCTTGGTTGCGAAGGTTGATACTTATTAACGAGAATGTGCTGCAAACTTTTAAGTGCGCGCTTTATCGCTTGCAGCATACTTCTTCCTTTTGTATTTACATTAATACTGGGTAGCCCAGGTACAAGAATATTAATTTTGCACTGCTGCAAAGTGCCGTGACGATCACTCGAAAGATCATTTATTTGAATCTCAACTTTGCGAATATTCAAAGCACATTTTGCCAATTGTGTTTTGATCAACTTCAAAAGCGACATCTTTTCACTTGCGTTAATTATCTTGTTTTTAACTGTAAGTTTTAGCTTCATGCAATTACACCTTTTAATAGTACCTTTGTTGCAGGCATGACTGTAATCTACTAACTTAGAGGCAAAGGAAAAAGCTGATTATTTCTTGCTTTAAAACAGGTATTTTCGAATGATTACCAACATCAACTACAATCACTTATATTATTTTTGGCAAGTAAGTAAGCACGGCAGTATTGCAGCGGCCAGTAAAATACTTAATTTAACGCCGCAAACGGTCAGCTCACAAATTACTAACTTAGAGCAACGATTAGGAAAACCACTGTTTGTTCGCCAAGGGCGAGGCCTACAGTTAACTGAATTTGGCCATGTAACTCAGCAATACACCAATGATATGTTTGCTATTGCTCACGAATGGCTAGAAACCACGCAAGGTGATACCACGCACTATTCACGAACGTTAAAGGTTGGTATTTCAGATGTGTTACCCAAATCACTGGTGTCGAAATGGCTAGCGCCTTTAATTAATAACGACCGTATTACCAATTTGCACTGTATTGACGGTCAACAAGATGAACTGCTGGCACAAATGGCGATTCATAAGCTTGACTTAGTGCTAGCCGATAAACCGCTCGATACCACTTTATCGTTTAAGGCGTTTTGCCATGAAATAGGCAAAAGCCAAATCGCTCTTTTTGGAAACAAAACATGGCATTCGCAGTTACATAAGCAGTTTCCGCAATCTTTAAATAACAAGCCTTTAGTTCTCCCCGCAAAAGAAAGCCCTGTCGCGCGTGCTATGTATTATTGGCTGCAAGAACATAAGATTGAAATGACAATAGCTGGCCATGTCGACGACAGCGCATTAATGAAGTCGTTAGGTGAACAAGGGTTTGGCATATTCCCTGCGCCTATTTCGGTAAGAGCCGAAGTAGAGCGTCACTACGACGTTAATTATATTGGTACAATTGATAATGTTTATCAGCATTATTATGCTTTTACACCCGACAGGCTCATTAAAGACAGTATATACGATGAATTTATAAAGCATGCTCAAACAACGTAAGCTTAGCGCTACTCGTCACGTAGTTATCAATGTGTTTAATTAAGCGCCTTATTTTTAAATGCAAAACTGTATTAAAAAATAAACATTTTCTCATTCAGCTTTATATTAAATTCTTAGTGTGGGTTGCTATGTTTTTAAGATTCTGATTTTATTATTTTTTATCAAATAACAGACCTGCCGATACAAACGATGAACATGCTCTAAAAGTATTGAATAATATTCAGGTTTTATATGAATAAACTGCATGGCTTGTTATTTTAAATAGAAATCTAGATGGCTAAAATGCGTTTTACCTCTTATCACTTATCAATCAGTGCTGTTAATTTAGTTAATCCACTTAAGCGTGAATCTGGCTCATGTTTTACCTGAAATAAACCCGTTTTTCTTCATGCTACATAGCGCGTATAAATTTATTAACTCTGCAGAGCACCATTACAGCTAACCCGTTATGTCGGTTTTAACAGCGAGTAATGTGTCATTGATAAAAGCAGTAACAACTCAAATTGAAAGGATACGGCTATGAGCACTGATCTTACATTTACGATTAAAAGCACTAACTTGGATGAAAACTACCATCCGTCAAATAACACACGTATTACGACCAATTTCGCTAATTTAGCAAGGGGTGAAAGCCGCCAACAAAACCTGCGTAATACCCTAAAAATGATCAACAATCGTTTTAATGC
The DNA here is from genome assembly GCF_001469195.1 of Pseudoalteromonas sp. 10-33. Classification (NCBI taxonomy): domain Bacteria; kingdom Pseudomonadati; phylum Pseudomonadota; class Gammaproteobacteria; order Alteromonadales; family Pseudoalteromonadaceae; genus Pseudoalteromonas; species Pseudoalteromonas sp. 10-33. The sequence goes on from NZ_LOFI01000029.1 coordinate 44,474, forward strand.
ACTGGCCAGTTGGGATAACCCACAAGGGGATCGTTACGAGGTTGAGCTAGAGATCATTTCGGTTGATTTAGACATTGCAGGCAGTGGCCAGGCATTTCCGTCAATTGAGGTATTAAAAACCAATATTATTGACCACCAAACCAACGAGCGAATTGAAGGCATGGTGGGTAATAACTTTTCATCCTATGTGCGCGACTACGACTTTAGCGTGTTACTACTTGAGCATAACAAAAGCAAACCGCAATTTAGCATTCCCGATAACTTTGGTGACTTACACGGCAAGTTGTTTAAATGCTTTGTAAACTCAAATACCTATAAACAGCACTTTAAAAAGCCACCGGTTATTTGTTTAAGCGTGTCTGATAACAAAACCTATCAGCAAACCGAAAACTTACACCCCATCTTAGGCGTAGAGTATCAGCCTAATGAGTCGTCGTTAACAGAGCAATATTTTAAAAAAATGGGCTTACAAGTGCGCTACTTTATGCCACCAAATAGCGTTGCACCGTTAGCGTTTTACTTTTTTGGTGACCTACTCAACGACTACAGCAACCTTGAACTAATTAGCACCATTAGCACCATGGAAACGTTTCAAAAAATTTATCGTCCAGAAATTTATAACGCCAACGCCGCCGCTGGTAGCCGTTATAAACCTAATTTAAAAAATGACGATCATTCATTAACGCAAATTGTGTATGACCGCGCAGAGCGAGGTCAATTAGCGGTTGAGCAAGGCAAATTTACCGAGCAGCACTTTATTAAGCCTTATCAATCGGTGTTGCAGCAGTTCTCATCAAGTATCGCTTAATCACACAACAAAATTAAAGGCAGCATTTATTATGAAAAAACTATTACCCACTTCATCAGCAGGCAGCTTGCCAAAACCGTCATGGCTTGCTGAGCCCGAAACCTTATGGTCACCGTGGAAATTACAAGGCAGTGAGCTGGTAGATGGCAAACACGACGCCCTGCGTATTTCCCTGCACGAGCAACAAACCGCAGGCGTAGACATAGTCAGCGACGGCGAACAAACTCGCCAACACTTTGTAACCACCTTTATTGAACATTTAAATGGCGTTGATTTTGAAAACCGTAAAACAGTTAAAATTCGCGACCGTTACGACGCCAGCGTACCCACAGTAGTTGGCCCTGTGTCTCGCACTAAATCGGTATTTGTTGAAGACGCCAAGTTTTTACGCCAGCAAACCAGCCAACCAATTAAATGGGCACTGCCAGGGCCCATGACTATGATCGACACCCTGTATGACGATCACTATAAAAGCCGTGAAAAACTAGCATGGGAATTTGCTAAAATACTCAACCAAGAAGCCAAAGAGCTAGAAGCCGCAGGGGTTGATATAATTCAATTTGATGAACCCGCTTTTAACGTGTTTTTTGATGAAGTAAACGACTGGGGCATTGCCTGCCTAGAGCGAGCCATAGAAGGGTTAAAATGCGAAACCGCCGTGCATATTTGTTACGGCTACGGCATTAAAGCCAACACCGATTGGAAGAAAACCCTCGGCACCGAGTGGCGACAATACGAAGAAGTATTCCCTAAGCTGCAAAAATCGAATATTGATATTATTTCGCTCGAATGCCAAAACTCACATGTACCTATAGAGCTACTCGAACTGGTTCGCGGTAAAAAAATAATGGTGGGCGCAATCGATGTAGCCACCAATACTATAGAAACCCCTGAAGAGGTGGCAAAAACTTTACGCGAAGCGCTTAAATATGTAGATGCCGACAAACTTTACCCCTGCACTAATTGCGGCATGGCACCCCTACCCCGTAACATCGCAAACGGCAAACTCAACGCTCTTAGCAAAGGCGCAGAGCTAGTACGTAACGAGCTATTAGCAGCAAATGTTGCTTAATTTTAGTTACAGCTGATGCAAAAAAGCCACACTTTAACACATGTTGAGTGTGGCTTTTTTAATCAAAATAGTGCGGGGGTTTACAGTTAAATTATAAGGTTAAAGGCAAAAGCTGAAAGGTTATAAGTCTGTTGAATATTGGTTGGGTTGAGTGCAACAAAACCAGCAAAAAGTAAGGGTGTGAAGCTTTATCTTTTAGGATTTCAGTTTACTTTTAGTTTTTGAATTGTCTGAGAGTCTTCAAATCTATAAATGCATAACTAGGGTTAGCTTACTTTTTCATTTTTTATAAGTTAAGATAAAATCAATAAAAACAAGTTCTTTTAAGTTGAATAAGATGAAAATTGAAGCTAATGACAAGGATTTAAGGGACGTATTTAAGCTTGGGTATTTCAAAATCCCGCGATTTCAAAGTGTTGTGATTCAATGAAACCGGACACCAATTTAGGTGGTATTATTACCACTCAAACTGAGGTGTTCTATGACAAAACAACGTCGCTCTTTTTCTCAAGAGTTTAAACTTGATTCAGCAAAATTAGTCCTTGATGAAGGATACTCATTCCCTGAAGCTGCTCGCTCACTAGAAGTCGGTGAAACAGCTCTTCGTCGCTGGGTTAAACAATTACAAGATGAGCGTGGTGGCACAACACCAAACTCTAAAGCTCTTACTCCTGAACAGCTTAAAATTCAGGAGCTTGAAGCTAGAATTAATCGACTTGAAAGAGAAAAAACAATTTTAAAAAAGGCTACCGCTCTCTTAATGTCAGACGAGATGAACAATATTCGTTGATAGGCCATTTAAGTGAGCATGAGTCTTTAGAAATGGTCTGTAGCGTGTTTGATGTTCCGCGTTCTAGTTATTATGATTTTAAGCAGCGTGTGGCATCAATTAAGCTTGAAGAGGTGCAGCTTAGGTCAACGATTAGTGAGTTATTCTCACTCAGTCGTGGAGCTGCTGGTAGCCGCACATTAGTGGCGATGCTAAACCACGCTGGCTTACCTATTGGTATCTTTAAGGTACGCCGCATCATGCGTGACTTGGGATTGGTATGCAAACAACCAGGGCCTCATTCATATAAATTAGCGACGGTGGAGCGGCTAGATATTCCAAACATACTTAACCGTGAGTTTGACGTTGATGGCCCAAACCAAGTTTGGTGTGGGGATATTACGTATATTTGGACAGGTAATAAATGGTCTTATCTAGCTGTTATTATCGACTTATTTGCTCGTCGTGTGGTTGGCTGGGCAATGTCAGATAAGCCTGATACTGACTTAGTTATTAAAGCATTAGATAGAGCATACGAGCAACGAGGCAAGCCACTTGGGCTTATGTTTCATTCAGACCAAGGCAGTCAGTACAGCGCAAAAAGGTTTCAACAAAGGCTGTGGCGTTACCGTATAGAACAAAGTATGAGCCGCCGAGGAAATTGCTGGGATAATGCCCCGATGGAGCGCCTATTTAGAAGCTTAAAAACGGAATGGGTTCCTTCGTTAGGTTATAGTAATTACCAAGAAGCTGAAAAAGATATTAGCTATTATTTAATGAATTATTATAACTGGCGCAGGCCACATAGCCACAACCAAATGGTTGCCCCTGCTATAGCAGAAGAAAAACTTAATTTACTGTCCGGAATTAGTTGACCACAACAAAGGCCTTACTCTTGGGAGAGAGATGAGGTAGTAAATTTTTGGGATGACATTACTAAAAATACCTCGCCAGAGTACTTTATAGGCTCTATGGTAGTATATCAAGACAATAAACCTTATTTTGGTATCGTAGACGGACAGCAACGTTTGACCACTATAACGCTTATTCTATCAGCCATAAGAGATGCATTCATAAAATTAGGAGAGCAAGATCTTGCTCGTGGCGTTCACCAGTATGTAGAACAGCCAAATATCGATAATATTAATGAGTTTGTGCTTCACTCAGAAACTTCATTCCCTTATTTGCAAAACCATATTCAAAGTTACGCCGAGCAGAAAATTGATCTTGATGTTGGAACAGAGGAAACAAAGCTTAAAAATGCTTATGAAATAATATCTAGAAACCTAGAAAAATACGCTGGATGCGGTTTGCTTCAATCCCCGCAGTTAGAGCTAGTTCCGACAGATAGCTCACCGATAACAAAACTCAAAATACTTAGAGATAAAGTTTTATCCCTAAAACTAGTGTTTATACAATTAGACAATGAAGATGATGCTTACCTTATTTTTGAAACTCTAAACGCAAGGGGAAGAGATTTAAAATCATCTGATCTAGTTAAAAATTTATTACTAAAAACAATAAAAAATACAAATGTAAATATAGATACCCCAAAAGAAGCTTGGGTAAATCTCGTTAATAAATTTGATGATATTGGTGAAATTGATGCTGTAGACAACTTTATACTTCACTACTGGATTTCTAAACATTCATACTGTTCTGAAAAAGAGCTTTTTTCAAAGGTAAAAGAATATGTTCAGTGTAAAGATACAGCTCAAATTCTCTTAGCAGACTTTAACTTCTATGGATTATTATACTGTAAAATGTTAAATCCCGATTTTTTCACCTGGGATAACAATAGAGGTAATAAGGTAGTTAAAACAACTTTACTCACTCTTAACCGGTTTAAAGTAAAGCAACAATCATCATTTGTTTTAGCTTTATTAGCGAGTTTTGAGAATAAAATCATAACGTTAAATAATCTTCAAAATGCTTTACAGAAAATAGAGCACTTTCACTTTATTTTTAACGCTATAACCTCACAGCGCTCATCTGGACATATAGTTACAACATATTCAAAAAATGCTGTTTTGTTGTCAAATGCAAAAGATGCAAATGTTGCAAACAAAATAATAAAAGACCTTTTAGAAGCATTGTCCAGAAAATTACCACATTATGACGAGTTTGAAGTTAAGTTCATGGAACTTATGTTCACTAAGAGCAGATCAAAAGATCGTAACGTTATTAAGTACTGTTTGAGTAGGCTTATGCCAAATACTAGTGCTTGTTTAGACATAAACTATGATTCACTCACAATTGAGCACCTTATATCTCAAAGCGACAGCAATAGAGATATCGAAGAAATTGGTAGTATTGGAAATTTATTACTAGTGGACCAAGTAACCAATTCAGAAGTTTTGAAAAATAAAGTGATTACAGAGAAACTAATACATTTAAAAGCTGAAAATTATCCACTTGAGCAGTCCTTCATTCCTGAAAACTTTTTTGGCAGTCCTGAAGACATTGAACAAAGAGCAAAAAATATAGCTCGCTATTTGTTTCAAAAAAGTAAAGTTTAGAGTTTTTAAATTTTAGTTTTTAGGTAATTTATACTTTTTAGCTCACTCAATTCCACCCTACTCTGCGGTTTTTAATTTCATCAGAGTAGGAGCCACTGGTATATTTTATTCTGGAGAATAAAACTTTTCCTTACTTGATTAACCTCTGAAGACTATGTCGCCAAAAACCAAAACCAAAGAAAACCAAAGGGGTCACCCATTAGAAAGTTCCGGTCAAGCAGGCAGCTGTGTTTTCTTGATTTTTTTATTCAAAAACCAAGTGTTGTTATTTTTAAACTCAATTTGAATATGGCTACGCATCCAGTAATGACGTCGATTGGTGTGAATATGCACCAGTCACCCATATGAATTTAGGCAGTTTAATTAAGCATTATTGATGATTAATTAATGCCCTTGGCTTTCGCCTCAGTCATCGTTTAGTTCCAATATCAGTCCAGTTTCTGGCTGTGTTTACACACTGCGCTGTAACAATTCTGTGGTTTATGCTTGAACATAACCAACCCTTTGTGGCTCAAACATTGGGCATATCCAGTATTTAAAATATGAGCGGTTAACGTGCAGACTCAATCAAATCTAATGGTTTTACCAACCCCATTACTAGCTCATTACGTTAACCAAATTTTTTATAGTCGCTAAGCAAACGCCTTGTATTCATCGAATGGTACATTGTCTTTAAGCACGTGATAACAGGCTCTTGCGAGCTTATGCGCAACCGTTTTAATTGCGATAACTTGGTTCGTTTTAGCCAGTTTTCGTTGATAATATTTTTTAACTGTTGGGTTATAACGAATGGCAAAGTTAGCAGCCTCAGTAAAGGCCCACGCTAAATAACGATTACCATTCTTCTGATTCGTCGCGCCTTTTTTCTTTCCATTACTGTACCTTGCCCCTTTAACACAGCGGCAATACGATGAGAAATTTCCTGGGCTATCAAAACGTTTAATAGTGCCTGTCTCTAACATAATGGTCAGTGCTAACGTATTCCCAATTCCATCTATACTGGTTAGGTTTATAAACTCAGGGGAGAGCGATGTTTGTTGTAATATAGCGCTCTCTATTGCATTGATTTGCTGTTGAGCACAGCGTATTAATGAGAGATTAGAAATGACCGACAGTGCTGTATTCGTTGAGCTGAAATCGGTGTGTACTTGCTCAACATTGACGCCTTTTCTGATAGCGGCCATTTGTTTGATTTTGTTGCTACTGAGCTTATAACCAAGATGACGCATGTAACAACTTTGCACCGATAATAAGTTTTTAGTGGACTGTTGAACAATGTCCATTCGTTTGCGCATTAAGTCGCGAACAGCCCTGAGCTCACGGGGGTAAATATAGCCTTCAGGCAGAATGTTTAAACGTAGCATTTCAGCTAGCCAACGTGCATCACTATGGTCGTCAGCATGTTTTAAGCCTGAATATTGTTGAATTGCAGCAGGGTTCGCTAAGTGTAGTTTAAATTCTGCATCCATTAATGCATCAACTAACCAATACCAATTAAATGTTGATTCGACAACAAGCCCTGTTAACTTGTCTTTATACGGGGCTAAAAAAGATAAAATGACAGAGATGTCATTATTTAAACGCTTGCAGCTAAGCGTTTCACCGTGTTCATTAATGATAGCAATAACACAATTATTTGAATGCAAGTCAATTCCACCATATAGTTTCATACTAAGTTCCTCGAGGTACAGTTTATGTTTTGGTCAACACAACTGTATCGAAAAACTCGAGGAGCTTTCTATATGATTATCAAATCTTGACTTCAGACATCAAGTTATTGGCCAACCAGTTTTTCTTATTTTAACTTTAGGCAAAAGCCAATACGTTGGGGGCGATTTTTGTAATTTACTTTTTAAAGTTGCTAGTTAGCTAGCAAGGTGAGCCTTATGAAAATAAGATTGGCTAACCGCTAACCGCTAACCGCTAACCGCTAACCGCTAACCGCTAACCGCTAACTATTAACCTTAACGCCTTCTTTGTATTAATAGCTATCCCAATATGGGGTGTCTCCGAAGTATTTGCTTGAAAAATCAACAAACGCGCGTACTTTACTCGGTAAAAATTGCCTGTTTGCATACACCATGTAAAGCCCCATAGGCTCGGGTTCAAGGTGTTGTAAAATACGTACTACTTTGCCTTGGGCTAATGCCTCTCCTGAAATAAAAGTAGGTTGCATGGCAATGCCGCCGCCTGCTATGGCTGCGTTTAGTAATATATCGCCATTGTTAGCCACTAAATTACTATTAAGTTTAAACTCACCTTTTAGCTGATCTACACCTGCAAGCATTTTTGTTGGCTCTGCGTTGGCGTAGCGCAAATAGTTATGTTGTTGCAGCTCTTGTAATGTAGTGGGTGTGCCGTGCTGTTTTAAATATGCAGGCGATGCAAATACTGCTAACTGTATAGGCGCTATTTTTTTAGCAATAAGGGATGAGTTTTTTAACACGCCTATACGCAGTGCTATATCAATGCCTTGCTCAACTATATCTATAAATTGGTCTGTTAGTTTTAAATCTAACTTTAAATTTGGGTACTGTTTTTGAAACTCAACCAGCAGTGGTGCTAAATGCCTTGTACCAAACGACATAGGCGCGCTAATACTTAATACGCCAGATACACTGGTGCTTAAATTATTAAGAGAGTTTTCCATATCATCAATATCAATAATAACTTGCTGGCAGCGCTTAAAATATTGAACACCCGCTTCGGTGGGGCTTACTTTACGTGTAGTGCGGTGCAGTAAACGAGTATGTAAATTATCTTCTAGGGCTGAAACATATTTACTAACTAACTGAGGAGAAATATCGAGCTTTTCGGCAGCTTTAGAAAACGAACCTTCTTGCACAACGGCTAAAAAGGTTTTCATAGTGGTGAGCTTGTCCATAATTAACAACAATTTGTTTTTAATATATAAATAAATAGCATATTTATCGTCAAAATAAAAACCAATATAGTGCTTAAACTCATTGTTAGTTAAGGTTTTTAGTATGACTCAGCCCGCATTATTTTTATCTCATGGCTCACCAATAATGGCTATAGAGCAATCGGCTACTGCTAATTTTATAGCGTCTTTGGGGCAGTCACTTAATACACCCACTGCTATTGTGGTTTTTTCAGCGCATTTTGATCAAGCAAGCAATATTAAAATTACCGCAGGGGCAGCGCCTAAAACTATTCACGACTTTTATAACTTTCCAGCTCAAATGTACAACATACATTATCGCGCTCCTGGTTCACCAAAACTTGCCAATACTATTGCTAATTATTTTAATAGCGAAGGGCTGAATGCGGTACTTGATAAAGAGCAAGGGTGGGATCACGGTGTGTGGATTCCATTACGTTTAATGTACCCACACGCTAATATTCCTATTGTGCAGGTGTCTATTAATACCCGCTTAGGCGCAAAAACTATGTATAAATATGGCCAGTTACTTGCTCCGCTTCGTGAGCAAAATATATTAATTATTGGCTCCGGCGGTATTAGCCATAACCTAGCTGAAATATTTAAAACCCCGGCTACCCCAAACCGAGTGCCCATGGTAAAAGCATTCACCCATTGGGTTGAACAAACGCTTTTAGCGCACGATATTCCTAAACTATTAAATTACTTAACCGAGGCGCCATTTGCCTTATTTAACCACCCTACACAAGAGCACTTTTTACCATTATTTGCTGCTATGGGTGCAGGGGGCAGCTATATTGAAAAGATTCATGAGCAAACCGAAATGGATATTTTAGCGCTTGATGCATATAAATTTTATTAATTTGAGCAAGTGTTCAAATTAAGTTAAGCTCGTAGCCACTAATCTATAAGTATTTTAAATTTTTGGGAGTAAACATGGCAACCACACTCGCATTTGACGTATACGGCACGCTTATAAATACCCATGGTGTGCTTACATTACTTAAAGATATGATTGGCGATAACGCACAAAACTTTTCAAATACATGGCGTGAAAAACAGTTGGAATATTCGTTTAGGCGCGCCTTAATGCAAAACTATGTTCCGTTTTCAGTTTGTACTAAACAGGCACTTGATTACGCGTGTTTAGCGCATAAAACTCAGCTTAGTGACGATCAAAAACAGCAATTGCTTGAGCAATATAAAACGTTACCCGCCTTCGACGATGTTAAAAAAGGGCTTGAGCAACTTAAAGCACAAAATTACCGATTGTTTGCGTTTTCTAATGGCGCGGCCGCTGCGGTAAATACCTTACTCGAAGCCGCTGGCATTAGTGAGCTTTTTGAAGGTGTTGTAAGCGCCGACGACATAAAAACTTTTAAGCCAAACCCGGGTGTTTACAGCTATTTTTTACGCGAGGCAAATTCAACGGGCGCAAATACGTGGCTTATTTCGAGTAACCCTTTTGATATAACCGGCGCTATTTCGCATGGTATGCGCGGTGCGTGGATAAAACGCTCAGAAGACTCTATTTTTGATCCATGGGAAATTCAACCAATTACCACAGCAACCGATTTAGTTGATTTAAAGACCAAATTGGTGAGCTAATTAACATTGCCTTTAATGCACTTATTGGTGCAAAGCCAAGGTTTTATTAAAAGGTTTTAGGGCGTTGCTGTTAACGCCCTTATTTTTAAGTATTTTTAAATACCCAACCTTCCCCTTTTTATGCATTTTATTCAAATTACACATAAACTCGACTTCCAAACTTTCAATATAAAACGTGTTTAGATTATTTCTAATGTAATTCTTTGTAATTAATTATCCATTTCTTAACCCGAAAAAAAACATAGAAGTAATCCATTTTCATTATTGTAAATAAAAATCATTACCATTAAGATCCTTGAACCCAAAATGAGTACCAAGGAGCGAAATATGTCACAATTACAAACTGCACAGCTCAGCCCTATCCAAAACCAAGCTTTATTTGAGAAAAATGGCCTTCCGCCGCAATTTAATCTTGATCAATTTATTAATTATCAAATAGCGTCGTTGCAGGGGCTTTCGGCTGTGCAACAAGCTATGGCAAAAGCGCAAAAGCCGTTTTCTGGCGTGGCGGTTAATACACTTGCCGCCACTGTTAATGATGTAGATTTAGCCAAGCCTCTTGCTGATTTTCCTGCTGTATTAAACGAGCTTAAAAGCGTGTATTTGGATCACGCTGTGTATTTTCATCACCCACGTTACATGGCGCATTTAAATTGTCCTGTTACGTACCCAGCGGTTGTGGCAGAGCACATAATTGGCGCAATCAATACCTCAGTAGACACCTGGGATCAAAGCGCAGGCGCGACTCTTATTGAACAAAAATTAATTGATTGGAGCTGTGAAAAAGCAAAGCTACCGAGCACTGCCGATGGCGTTTTTACAAGTGGTGGTACACAATCGAATTTAATGGCGATGCTTGTTGCACGCGAAGTAGCCGTGAGCCGTTATGCCCCTGAGCATCAAGTAAAACTACAAGGTTTGCCAAACGTTGCCTCGCGTTTTCGTATTTATTGCTCAGAGGTGGCGCATTTTAGTATTCAAAAGGCTGCGGCGTTATTGGGCTTAGGTTATAACGCAGTAGTCCCTGTGGCTACAAACAGCAAAATGCAAATGGATATGGACGCGCTTAACCATGCAATTGCAGATTCTAAAGCTAAGGGCGATTTACCTATAGCGGTGGTTGTTACCGCCGGTACGACCGATTTTGGCTCAATTGACCCTATTAAAGACATAGCAAAACTTGCTAAAAAAGAGCAGCTTTGGTGCCATGTAGATGGCGCATACGGCGGCGGATTATTAGTGAGTGAGCACCATCGCAGTGCCTTAAACGGTATAGAGCTCGTAGATTCAATTACTATTGATTACCATAAATCGTTTATGCAGCCGGTTAGCTGCAGTGCCTTTTTGTTAAGTGACAAACGCCACTTTAGCCATATTACACTCTACGCCGACTACCTAAACCCATTAGCGGAGGCCGGTAACGGCACACCAAATTTAGTTGATAAAAGCTTACAAACCACACGCCGTTTTGATGCCTTAAAACTTTGGTTAACATTGCGCACTATGGGGGACGCGCCACTTGGGCGAGCGTTTGATAAAGTAATTGGCCTTGCTCGTCAAACCCATATTGTGCTTAACGAGCACCCTGATTTCGACGTTATAAATTACCCAGAGCTTAGCGCGCTGGTATTTCGCTTTGCGCCAGAGGCGCTAAAACATAACCCCGATTTACTCGACACCCTAAACCTGCACGTACGGCAAACATTTTTAAAAACTGGTGATGCCATGATTGCGCGCACCAAAATTAACGGCCGTCACTACCTTAAATTTACGTTACTCAATGCGCAGTGCCAATTGAGCGATGTGCGCGCCGTGCTTGAGCAAATTAGCACTATTGCGTGGCAAACGTATAAGGAGCAACAATAATGAGCAACCAACCTTATGACTTTATAGGCATTGGCCTTGGCCCGTTTAATTTATCGTTAGCGTGTTTAAGTGAACCACTAGAAGGCGTTAAAAGCCTATTTTTAGAGCAGCGTAGCCAATTTGATTGGCACCCAGGCATGATGCTAGAAGGTGTTACCTTGCAAACGCCGTTTATGTCTGACTTGGTGACCCTTGCCGATCCTACTAGCCAGTACAGTTTTTTAAATTATGCCAAGCTTAATAATCGGTTATACCCATTTTATATTCGTGAGAGCTTTTTTTTACTGCGTAAAGAATACAACCTCTATTGCCAATGGGTGTGCTCGCAGTTGAGTAACGTAAGCTTTGAGCAAAGTGTAACTAAGGTTGAGTTTTGCCAGCAAACTCAGTGCTATACCGTTACCTGTAATACCCCAGGCGGTGAGCAACAATATGTTACGCGCCACTTAGTGCTTGGCACCGGCCCTGCCCCATATATTCCTGATTGTGCAGTGAAAAGTAATTCTAATAACGTAATGCACAGTAGCGACTTTTGCCACCGCCTTGATGAGCTAAAATCCGCTAAACGCGTAACGGTTGTAGGAGCTGGACAAAGTGCTGCTGAGATTTATCACACCCTATTACAACAAGCCGTGCCACAAGGTTTGCAACTAGATTGGATAGCTCGCTCGCCGCGTTATTTTCCGCTGGAGTACACCAAACTCACCCTTGAGATGACCTCACCTGAATATGTTGATTACTTTTATAATTTAAAAACAGAGCAACGAGATTGGCTTAATCAAAATCAAAAAAACCTATTTAAAGGCATTAATGGCGATTTAATTAACGACATTTTTGACACCCTTTACGCGCAAAGCCTAGATGGGCCCATTTCTACCACATTTAAAACTAACAGCAAGCTTACTAATACACGTAAAAGTGCTGGTCGCTTAGTCACTGAGTTTTATCATCAAGAGCTAAATGAAGCCTTTGAAATAAAAACCGATTACTTAATTTGTGCCACGGGCTTTAAATACAAGCGCCCTGCTTTTTTAAACCCCATTGCGCAGCAGCTCCCAGAAGATGAACAAGGCCGCTATTTAGTTAGCCGCGAGTATGCGGTAGATAGCGACCAAAAACGTATATTTGTACAAAATGCAGAGCAGCACACCCATGGTTTTGTAACCCCCGATTTAGGCATGGCGTGTTATCGCAACAGTATAATTTTGCGCGAAATACTCGGTTATGCGCCGTATCAGGTTGAGCAAAAAATTGCTTTTCAGTGTTTTGATTTAAGCGATGTAGAAACCCATTCACAGCAAAAGAGTAACGCCGCATGAGTTTACGTTTAGCACTTATTTTGCTTACGGTTATTTCGGTGGTGTGCGACACCTTATTACTGCCGTTTTATCCGCAATTTTTTGCCAGCGAATTTTCTGTAAGTAACCCCACACTAATTGGGGTGTTTGTAGCTAACTGTTGTATTACCGTTATGCTCGCGCTGCCCCTGTGGGCAAAGGTTGCCAAAAAATACCACGAACTGGCTCTTTGGCTTGTAACGCAAGTGATTGCCGCCTGCTTTGGTTTGCTTTGTTATTTTGCAACTAATGTGTGGGAATTTTGGTTTTATTATCAGCTTATGTTGGTGCTTAAAGCCAGTTACCTGCTTATTTACCCGTTTGCACTGCGTTTAGAGCAGCAAAGTAAGCACCTTTCTATTATTGGCTTGTTTTCGGTACTTATGCACTTTGGCGCTATTGGTGGCGCATTAGTTGGCGGGCACTTTTTTAGCTTAAACGAACCGCGTTATGCACTGTTATTAAGTGCGGCGGGAGATGTAGTACAAGTGCTGCTATGTGGCTATTTAATGCTGAGCTTAAAGCTAGGTATTTATCAGCAAGCGATTGAAAGCGAAAAACCGCGCACTCGCACACCTTACTTTATTTGGCAATTTTGTTTTATAAGCGTGGTTGTTTACTTTAGCGCCTTTTTAATTAGGCCATTTTTTACGACCCATTGGCAAGGAATGAGCGCGCAAAGCAGTGCGTTTCAAAGTGCGCTTGTGTACGCCATTCCTGCTTTTTCAGCCCTACTAATGCTTTTGTTTAACCACTTTAGGCAGCACTTACCTGTTCCTACGCTTAGCCGCACCAGCACATTATTGTGCGCGCTTATTTTTGGCGCTATTGGGCTTTATTTACAGGCGCAAGAGTCAGTGTGGTTAGTTGTCAGCTCTCGCGTTTTATACGGTATAGCGCTGTTTCAAGTAATGGTTTTATTAGAGGTTATGTTATTTGCCAAAAGTGAGCCTGCTCACTACGGCAGTGATTTTGCCAAAGTGCATGTTGCGCAAAATATTGGCGTTATTTTAGCGTCGTTATTGGTGGGTATGAGTGTGGAATATTTTAATACAACCGTGCCTTTTTACTTTGCAGCTATTGGCTTTGCAAGCCTTGGCGCTATTTTGCTATGGCGGGTTAAATTTGTTGGCCGCACTGCACACACAGCCACTTAATAATTAAAAAGATTTAGGAGTTTTTATGTATTTTTCATCTTTTGTAACCACGTTACAACACACAGGTAATGTAACTATGCGGTTACTACAGCAAAGCGACATGCCTATTATTTGCCAGTGGCTTACTCTACCTTATGCGCATTTTTGGGGTATGAGTAAACACACACCCGAGCAAATGTGCAACGCCTTCCAAGATATAATTAACAACCCACATCATCATGCGTATGTTATTGAACAAAATAATGAGCTGCTTGCCCTTGTTGAGCTTTACAGCCCAAAGCACGACAAGCTACTCGCAGCCGCCTATGAGGTAATGCCAAACGATACGGGCATGCATATTTTACTTGCCCCAAATACAAAGTCTAAACGCCATTTTAGTTTTGAAATAATGCAGTGCGTATTGCACAGTATTTTTACCCATAACGATAATGCGCGGGTAGTGGTAGAGCCCGATACTGCCAATAGTAAAATTCATACCTTAAATAAGCGTTTAGGCTTTGTGCATACTAAGCAAATAACCCTGGGTGATAAAAACGCATACCTTGGATTTTGTAATAAAGCCGCGTTTGAAACGCATGTTGATTTACATTACAAATCGCAAACGCCAATAAACACCGACTATGTAAAGTTTGATCACTGGCAGTGGGCAAACAGGCACTTACAAAGTAAAGCCATTAGCGAGTTTGTACACGAGCGCTTATTGGTTGCTGAGCAAACCCCACACGGTTTTAAAGTCAATATTGAAGGGGGTTACTTTATATTTAATGGCCGCGCTATGGCGCTTAACCACATAGATATAGACGAGCCAAGCTTATGTTTTTATAACCTTAACAATGAGCAAGTAGCGCTTGATGTACTGCACTTTTTTAGTGTGCAAGGCCCTGCGCTGGGTTTAACTGGCGAGCGTTTAGCCACCTACCTCGAAGAGCTTAATGCCACACTTGCCAGTGCCTGTTATAAACGTGAAAACAACACGCTTAGCGCAGCCGAACTTGCGAAATTAGGGCTGCAACAAATAGAGGCTGCAATGAGCGAAGGCCACCCTGCGTTTGTGGCTAATAATGGCCGAATTGGTTTTAGCAAAAGCGACTTTTTACGCTATGCGCCAGAAGTGGGCAAACCGTTTAAAGTGCTGTGGTTAGCGGCGCACAAAACAGTATGTGATTTTGCTTATAGTGAATACTTTAGCGATTATCCGAGCCATATTAGTGGCGAGCTTGATTTAATCACTCGTGATGCGTTTAACAAAGCGCTAAAAGCGCAAAATCTTAACCCCGACGACTACGTATTTATGCCGGCCCATCCGTGGCAGTACCAGCATAAATTAAGTGTGGTGTTTGCCAACGAGTTAGCCAATAACCGCTTAGTGTATTTAGGTGAAGGCGACGATTTATATCAAGCGCAGCAATCTATTCGTACGTTATATAACTGCTCGCACCCGCATAAACCTTATTTAAAAGTGGCGCTGTCTATTTTAAATATGGGCTTTATGCGCGGGCTTTCGCGCGCTTATATGGCGGTTACTCCGGCCATAAATGATTGGGTGTTTAATAAAGTAAACCACGACCCAACACTTAGCGCGTGTAGCTTTACAGCACTTAGAGAGTACGCCACTTTAGGGTATGCGCATCACACCTTTGAGCAAAGTGCACTCGGTGATACGCCGTATCGTAAAATGTTTGCGTGTTTATGGCGCGAAAACCCAAACCATAATTTACAAAATAATGAACAGCTAACCACCATGGCCGCATTGCTGCACCTAGATAACAAGGGTAAAAGTATGGCAGGTGCATTAATAGATCAAAGCGGTTTAAGCACACATGCTTGGCTGCAAAGCTATTTTAGCGCCTACCTTATTCCCTTAGTGCATTGTTTTTATGCCCATAAATTAGTGTTTATGCCCCACGGCGAAAACCTCATTTTAAAGCTTAAAAATTCAGTCCCTGTGGGCGCCTACATGAAAGACATAGGCGAAGAAGTCGCGCTGCTTAATAGCACTGAGTCTTTACCTGAGGAAGTTTCGCGTATTCATATTGCTATGCCAAAAGAGCTTGAGTTACTGAGCATATTTACCGATGTATTTGACTGCTTTTTTAGATACCTAGTGGCTATTTTAGTAAGAGAAGAGCGCATTACCGAGCACGACTTTTGGCACGGCGTTGCGCAAAGTGTAAACGCGTATCAACAAGCCAACCCTGCCTTAAATGCGCGTTTTAAAGAGTATGACTTTTTTAGTGATGAATTTGCACACTCTTGCTTAAACCGCTTACAGCTAGGCAATAATAAGCAAATGGTTGATTTAACCGACCCCGCAGGCAGCTTACAGTTTGCCGGGAGTTTATATAACCCGGTATCGGCAAAGCTGTATGGCTAAGCCTCACACCCTTTCACACTTTCTATTTTGCCCAAATGAGCCGGTTGATGCGGCTCATCCAAGCTTAGATTTAGTGCTCAAATTAGCGGTTCATTGCAAGGCGCATTACCCCCATCCGCCTACGCAATTTATTAGCCGGCATTTATATTTGCAGCTTTGTTGGCAAGCTATTTATGCCTATTGTTATTGGCATACGTGCAAACACAACGCGCATGATCCAATGCAGTTACAGTTAAAAATAAGCGGCGCGTATAGCCGAGGGTTTACCCTTACAGGCGTGCCTTTATTAAGTCAAGCTGAGCAAAATAATGCACTTGTTGAATTTGTAAGCTGTGTAGGAAAGTGGATAAATACCAAGTATGCGCTGGGTACAAAAGAGCAAGGCCGGTTGTTAATCGACACGCTTAACAGCGCATTTGAGCGCGCTCATAGCTTAAATTTAGCAAGTGCTGAGCACATTACACATTGCCATCAACAGCTACACAATTTAATCAGTAATCACTTTAATTTACACACCCCATTTAAATTAACGCCTAAGCGCTTAACGTGCTGTCGTTATTATTTAGCAGGTTATAACAAATGCCAAACCTGCCCAAAAAAGGATATTAAAACCAATGAACACACGTCTTAAAACGATTGACCTTGCCCGAGGTGCGAGCGTTTTTATTATGATTTTAGTCCACACTTTATGGATGTACTCGAGCACAACGCTTCAAAGTGAGAGCCTATTTGGCGCTGTTATTCATATACTTGGCAAAGGCACAGCCTCGTTTTTGGTGGCAATGGGGCTATCTATGGCCCTTTCGCGCAGGCAAACACCCCTGCTGTTAATTAAGCGCGGCATACAGCTTTTACTACTTGCCTATTTAATGAATGCGGCAAAGTTTTGGTTACCCATTGAGATATTTAATACCATGCCTGAGGCATTTATAAATGCGTATGGCTGGCAAAGCCCGCTCAGTGCTGGGCAGTTACAATTTATGGTGCTAACGGGTGATATTTTACAACTTGCCGGGGTTAGCTTATTGCTGTTTGGTGCGCTTAATATTGCCCGTTGGAAAACCGCATGGATTGCTTTTTTAGCCGTTGCTATTGCACTTGTAAGCCAGTTTGTAAGGGGCCAGCAGTTTGCGCTTTCGCCTTATATTAGCGATTTGTTTTTTGCTAATAACTACCAAGTATATTTTCCGGTATTTCCGTGGATAAGCGCTATATTAACCGGCTACGTGCTTGGGCGTTTATACATAAATAGCAAGCATAATGCTGCGTACTTATATAGTGTGTGCGCAAAGTTAGGTGCTGCATTATTAATTATTGGTACTGCTTGGCTTATTGCTGATTTTAAGGGACAGTTTGGCAACTTTTTTCATTTAAATGGCGGCGGTATTATTTATTTAATCGGTTTAAATTTATTTGGATTAGCGGTAATAGAGTATGTGTTTGCTAATAAATTCAACGGCCCTATTACCCGCGCTCTTTTGTATGCGAGCAAACATGTAACTGCTTTGTATGTTATTCAATGGGTGCTAATTTGCTGGCTTATGGGCGTGTTTGGTTATCATACTCAGTCACTATGTCCAACACTGTGCTTAATGGGCCTTATGGGTTTACTAACCTTTGCAGTGCACAAAGTGTATTTGCAAACTAAGCAAAACATACTCGCAATTAAGCAAAAGCCTAAGCGCACAGCTTAAGTTGTAAAGGGGCTTTACGGCTGCAATAAAAGCACCCTAGTTCGCTTTTATTGCTTCAATTACTGTATTCATGCGCTTTGCCATTGGCCTATTACGATGGTGACACACATAAATATTTTCGCTAATCGGATTAGCTAAGTGGTGCGTTTTAATTAGCGCAGGTTTATTAAATGCGCTAACGGCATGCGCAGGTAAAACCGTAAAACCTAGCCCTAAACTTACCGGCTCCAGTATTAAACTTATCTGGTTAGAAAACCCCGTGCGTTTAATTTGATCAACATGTTCAAACTCACTGTAGTTTTCGCTTAGTAGGAGCTGTGCGTGGTGTTTTGCATCGGGGTGGCCAATAAAGCCAAGCTCACATAAGACCCCCCACGTTGGGTTTTTAATATGTGCGGGGGTGACAAGTAATAAGGCTTCTTTACCAATTTTGTGGCTGGTAACTTCGCTAAGCGTCGGAGCTTGAGTTAAAAAGCCTATGTCGGCACTGTGGTTTGCCACAGCTTGCTCTACACTTGTATTGGGTGCAAAGCGATAATCAATATTAAGCTCGGTATGCTTTGCCTGCAGCGCTAATAATTGGCTATAAAATTGTAGCCCACAACTACCAGGCGATTGTATTTTTACCAAGCCGCTGTAAGGCGAATCATCTTTTAATTGTTGTTCTAAAAATTGCCATTCCTTTAATAACAAGCTGCCTTGTTGATACAAGTTTTGCCCATGTACGGTAAGGGTAAATTGTTTGCCGTGGCGCTCTAATAGCGCGCAGTTTACTTGCTGCTCTAGCTTTTTAATGTGCTGACTTACGCCCGATTGGGTCATAAAAAGACGCTCGGCGGTTTGGGTAAAATGATTTACCTCAACCAAAGTACAAAACGTGTTTAACCATGTTGGATTTATCATTACAAAACGTACTCAAAATGATGATTAATGATAATTTTACTTAATATTGTTCAATTCGTAAACTAACTCCATCAACTATTCACAAGATAAGTCACAAGTTAAAGAGGAAGTATTATGAGTCATACATATCCACGTAGTTTTTCGCACATTGGTATTTCGGTTCCCGACGTTGAAAAAGCAGTCGAGTTTTACACTAAGGTTATGGGTTGGTACACAATAATGAAACCGACTTTAATTACCGAAGACAAAAGCCCAATTGGCGAAATGTGTACAGAAGTATTTGGCGAAAAGTGGGAAAAATTCAAAATAGCGCACCTATCTACAGGGGATCGTATTGGTGTCGAAATTTTCGAATTTAAAAACCAAGAAAACCCTAAAGACAACTTTGAATACTGGAAAACCGGTATCTTTCATTTCTGTGTACAAGACCCAGATGTTGAAGGCTTAGCGGATCGTATTGTTGCTGCAGGTGGTAAAAAACGTATGCCAGAGCCACGTTATTACTACCCTGGCGAAAAGCCGTACCGCATGATCTACATGGAAGACCCGTTTGGTAACATCCTTGAGATTTACAGCCACAGCTACGAGCTTATTTACAGCGCAGGCGCTTACTAAACTTAGCTCATTTAAAAAAGCTTAGCTACAAACAAAGGCCGCAGTATTTATTACTGTGGCCTTTTTGTTTTTAAATGGTATGCAGATTATTAATTGGGCTCATCTATAGGTAGGATAAAAAACCAACCTCTTCATTTGTTGATTATAGGTACATACACTGATAGCTTACTCATTCTACAAATTTGTACAAAAGGAAAAACATGAAACTGTCATTGGAAGACATCACCGCTGATAACTACGAAGCCATATGCGATTTAGAGGTTGCTAAAACACAAGAAGAATACGTAGCATGTAATATGTGGTCGTTAGTTGAGGCGCACTATAATAGCGGGTATACCTGTAAAGCGATTTACTTAAATAGTACACCTGTTGGCTTTTTTATGTGGGTACAAGAAACCCCTACAAAGGTTTCTATTTGGCGCTTTATGGTTGATCAAACCCATCAAAATAAAGGCATTGGGCGCAAAGCACTATCCATGGCTATTGAAGAGATTAAAACAACTTCTAAGCTTGAACAAATCGAGATTTGTTATAACCCGCAAAACCCTGTTGCTAAAGATTTTTATTCAAGCTTTGGGTTTGAAGAAGTTGGCCTCGATGAGGATGACGACGATATGTTAGCGATTATTAAGCTATAATTTTAATTATTAAAAAGGGATTTTTATGAAGCATCTTATTACTGGTTTAGTTGTACTTTGCCTTGTTAGCAATACATTGCACACGTTTCATATAGCCATTCTTAGTTAAAACCTGAGAGCCCGATGGGTAACTATTAATAAGAAGAGCGCCACTTTCCAGATGCCATGTTGATACGGGCATACCGACTAAGCTATATAACTTTTCAATTTCAAAATCTGAGTTTATGAAATGAATATCACCATAATTCCACGATAAATGAGCTAAGCCTGATGTGACAACTAAACCGAAAGGCATTTCAAAAATATCTTCTACATTCATACGTTTGATGAGTGTGATCTTATCGTTTTCATCGATTAAAAGTAACTCACCTCCGAATTCACCATTATTACTACCTGTGATGCTCTTTTTCCCCAAGTGTATAACTACATGTGGTTGTATTATTTGGTGCTCAATAGCCGTTTGTTCATCGGAGTAAGGTGAGCTTCTAGGAAAAGACTTTTTGTACTTACCTGTCGCTCTATCCAAAAGTTCAAGCTTCCATATTCTTGGCTTTGAATCATTTTGTGTAGATTCCAGAAACTCTTTTACGCCAACCTCTGTAACCTCACTTTTAACAGTACCTTTTAATACTGTTTTATTAAGATATTTAGTAGGTTCATAAGAGTCACAATTTATCTTTTCGAATACATTAGGAAATGAATTGAAAGATAATATGAGTGCAATAATGGTAAGGTATTTCAAGAGACATCCTTGTTATTGCTAACAGTTTTATTAGAAGACACTTTCCCTATTTTAGCGCGAAGACATCCTAATGTTGTGAGCTCATATTAATAACAAATACTATAAGTTATTACCATATATATTATGCTCTCAGTAGCTTATATAAACATGTAAAAAAGAGGAAAGTTTCCTCTTATTATTACTAAACAAATGATGACTCAACTGAATGACTATAATTCGCTCATAACAGCCTGTCATGCCGTTATGACTATCAGTCGAAACGCTAACTTCAAGTATCAACCACTACACGTCACGCTACAATATTTTTTTAAATACTGCTCACGTCTATATTTGCAACGTGTGTATCAAGCTAGGTGGATGTGAGTGGGCCATTTACCTAGTCTTTAATATCAGCTTTTGGCATAGCGACTTGTGCGCCAGTAAGCCAAGTAATGCAGCTTGGCTTACTGGGGTTGATGCGTCGCGTATTTGTGTTATTGGCGCTGATGCGAGCAGTGCCCGATAACGCTTGCTCCTGCCAAATGGTGTGTTGTGTATGGCAATATTTAGCAGTGGCTGTCATTGTATATAGGGTTATTTATAAATTAATTAACTGCAAAATCGCTAGTTTCTAAATAGCTTGGGGCGCTTTTAAAACAGGTCTTCAGCTTACTGGCAAGCGCTATTGTTACCGGTGCATTACATTTTAACTTGCCATTATATTTCCCGTTAGTTAGTGCTACTAAACTGAGTGAGTCATAATTTGGTTTACTTTGTATTTTATGAATTACCACTCCCTGCTCTGCTGTAACCTTTATTAAATCAAACTCTTCTTTTTCAGGTTGTGTTATAGCGAGCCTTCTTACATATAACGGATTTTTAAAGGTCAGCTTTGTCGAAAACAAAGCCGTACCTCCGCGCTCAAAATGGCCATTAAACACTGTAGTATTTAAAGTGGGTGTCAGCTTATTTATTAATAAATTCAAATCAAATTTGGTTGGTAAAATAGTGATCTGAGTTTGTTTTTTTAGTGACTCGTTCAGTGCTTTTTTGATTATTTTAAGATGGGTGTCATTGGTAGTTACTTCGTACACTATTTGGTAGTCGTGTGGAGGGGCGTATAAAGGCATGTGGCTAGCCAGTACTTTATCGCCGGCTAATATAAGCGCCATGACATGAAAGCCCACATAGCTGTAGGCTTTATGTGTGTTGTGTGCCTTGTGCTGAGGGTCGCTTGCTAGTGCTACGCTTGAAAATAAAATAAAAATTAGCAGTATGTGCTTCATGGTTAATGCTCAAAAATAAATATAGCGTTACTATAAGCTGGTTTTTATGTATAAATAATCGATAATAAGTTGTTAGTTGTTTCCTTTTAATCAATACGGTTTGGCGCTATGCATATAGATGACATTGAAAAAGTAATTCATATGGCGAGTTCGCAAAACCTGCATACAACCGCTAAGCATTTTAATATTACCCCAGGGGCGCTTTCTAAAACGCTAAAAAAGGTTGAGGCAAACTTAGCCACGGAGCTGTTTAACCGTGTGGGTAAAACCTTAGTACTTAATGATAAAGGCAAAGAGTTTGTTAGGCACAGTAGCGATTTAGTTCATAATTACCAGCAGCTTACTAGCCGCTTTAAAAGCGATAATCATAAATTTAATGCGGTTATTGCAGGCCCAGCTATTTTACTTAAAAGTGGCCTTAAAAAGCTGCTTACACCTCTTAGCCAACTGCCCTGCTCGGTGCGTATTAATAATGTATTTGAAGGTGAAGCCATAAGCCAAGTTGCATCTGGCTCGGCGCATATTGCGCTAGTAACTCGCGAGGCACTAAATAATAGCTCACATACTAATTTAGTTGCGGTTGATGTATTTAATACTGGGTTTAGTGTGGCAGCGCATGCTTCGCATCAGCTAGTACAACAAGGTGCATTAACGCTTGGTAAAAACCAACTACTGCATACGGCTTTTGCATGCCCTTTGTTTTCGCCGTTATGCGGCTTAGAGCAAGGTATAGGCTCCGACGGCTGGCAAGATCACATGGCCCCGCGCAATATTGTATTTAGATGTAGTGACTATAGTGCATTAATAGAGGTGGTACAAAGTGGCTTGGCGTTAGCGTATTTACCTAACTTTGTAATTGACGATTTAGGGCTTACAAAATTAACTGTAAAGGGGGTTAACAGTGACTGCAGTGAAAGCATTGTAATGATATATAAGCCATCAAAGGCCGATGGTTGGCTTAATAAACTTATGCACGCTTTATAAAATGAGGCCTAATAAATAAAGCGCTTTAGCCACTACACTAAAGCGCTTTAGGATGAAAACTACATTACAAAATAAGTAAGGTGGTTAAAAATAGTAATTCGCAATAATACTTCATCACTTTGCGGGCTAAAGGTGGCGCTACTTGCGTTAAAAATTTTCATTTACGACTGCAGGATGCAGAAGGTACAGCAATGCAGGAGCAATTGCCTAGAACAATTAAATAGTAAATTTTTTAGCTAGCTATCAACACATTTTTTTAGCATCAAAGTAGGTCACGTAATTAAGCGAAAATATACAACTACAATTAACCGACAACACAACAAATAAATTATGTTATATTGTAACAAAATAATAGCATAACAAATTAATAAGCAATACTCTTTTTTATTCCTGCAAACGGCTAATTATTACACTGGCGACTCTGGTGGCATCACGTTAGTATGGTGATCTACTTATAGTTACATAACGATAAAAACATGACTTTAAAAACAAACGCTTTGATTTACTTTTTAGCCTTTTGCAGTGGCTTTTGCATTATGGGGATTGAACTTTTAGGAGGGCGTATTTTAGCGCCTTACTTTGGCAGTAGTGTACATATTTGGGGCAGTATTATTACTGTATTTATGCTTAGTTTGTCGTTTGGCTATTTGCTTGGCGGTAAGCTGAGTACAAAAAATGCGTCGCTAACAAAATACGGATTAATATTTTTAGTGGCGAGTATTATGGTTGTGCCTATTACATTGTTTGCTGAGCCTATAATGGAATTTATTTTTACTCATATTGAAGACAGCCGTTATGGCTCTTTACTCGCCTCTACGGCTTTATTTTTTATTCCAACCATTATTTTAGGCATGATTTCGCCTTACTCAGTAAGGTTATTGGTTACCGACAGCGAAAAAAGCGGCCAAGTTGCGGGTATTTTATATTTTGTAAGCACGCTGGGTAGTGCCTTAGGAACTATTATTACTTCGTTTTATTTTGTACTCGCGTTTGATGTAAACACCATTATTAGCGCCTTTGCTTTAACGCTTGGCTCACTTGGCGTACTTGCTATTGTTGTTAATAGCTTTGCTGGTAATAAGGAGTTGGCACATGCTTAAATATTTATTGTTAGCTGCTTGCGTCTTTTCGGGTGCAGCAATGAGCGAGGTCATTCATGAAGAACGCTCTTTGTATCGAAATATAATTGTTGATGAAACTCGCGACTTACGTTGCCTAAAATTTAACACTAAAAGTAGCCAAACAAGTCAAAGTTGCATGTACAAAAACGACCCCGACAAGCTCGTATTTAACTACACCAAGCTTACTTTTGCGAGCTTGTTAGTAACCGAAAATCCTAAAAACGTGTTAATTATTGGGCTTGGCGGGGGCACGCTTTCTAATGTTATTCATGAACTTTACCCTGGCGCTAAAATTCATAATGTTGAAATAGATCCGGCAGTATTAAAAGTAGCCCGCGATTACTTTAATTTTATAGAAACCGATAACGTGACATCAAGCGTGCAAGACGGCCGTATATTTATAAAACGCGCGGCTATTAAAAAGCAAAAGTACGATTGGATCATTCTTGATGCATTCAATGGCGATTACATTCCTGAGCATTTGCTTACCAAAGAGTTTTTTGAAGAAGTACAAAGCGTACTGGCTGATGGGGGCGTGATTGCTGCTAATACGTTTTCGAGCAGCAAGTTATACGAGCATGAGTCGGCAACGTACCACAGCGTATTTGGCGATTTCATTAATGTAAGCCGCGCTAATCGAAGCAACCGTATTATTTTAGCGGGCATTAAAACTATGCCAACACAGGCGCAACTTAACGAACGTGCTAAAGCGCTTGAGTCAAAGCTTAAAAAATATGATGTAGATATAAACGCCATAAGCAATTACATTCAGTACACAAAAAACAGTCAAGATTGGCCTAAAAATACCAAAATACTGACCGATCAATACTCCCCTGCTAACCTACTTAACTTTTAATATGCAATGCGCTTAACCATTGTGTTGTTAGGCGCAGCCATTTAGGTTTTTTGTTAAAACTTAATATTACCGCGCAGTGCTTTTGTTTGGCCATGTTTGGTTTTTTTATCCATGCGTTTACGCTGCGAGTTACGGCTTGGCTTGGTTGCGCGGCGGGCTTTGTTAACCTTTGTTGCGCTTAATATGAGATCTTTTAAACGTTTTAACGCGTCTTCGCGGTTGAGCTCTTGAGTACGGTGGCTTTGTGCTTTAATGATGAGAACCCCCTCTTTGGTGATCCTCGAATCGTTTAAAGCAAGTAAACGTTCTTTGTAAAAGTCAGGTAATTTAGAGCGATTAATATCAAAACGTAAATGAATGGCGCTGGCTACTTTGTTAACGTTTTGGCCACCGGCACCCTGAGAACGAATAGCGGTGAGCTCTAATTCCCACTCATCAATAGTGACTGTATTTGAAATTGTTAACATTGCGTTCAGTTTCCGTTGTTAAAAATGCATTGTACCATTTGTACATTGACTTAGGGTGAATAAGCCTAATGGACTGTTAATGCTAAGTTGAGTAAACAATGACGCCAATAGACAAGTTTAGATTGGCATATGCAATTATTTAGTTTTTAATTGCGCAGCCCTTATACGGGCCTAATATAATAATCGATTTTCGATAATAGGAAGTACCTGCATGAAAAAATTACTTGTATCACTGAGCTTGTTAGCGATGAGCTTTTCTGGTTTTGCTAAAGATATCACCGAGGGTGACTTACAAAGCTACATGAAAGCTCTACCTGCTGTTACAAGCTGGGCGAGCTCGCAAGATGCGTTAAAAAACGTTGACTTAGGTAGCATGCTAGGCGCAACCGCAGATCAAACTACAGCAGAACAAGGTGCGCTTGCAAATACAGCCCTTAACATGATCAAAGAGCAATCATTGTATAAAAGTTTTGCGAGTGTCACTACTCGCTACGGGTTTACGCCTGAGCAGTTAATTACTGTTGGTTCAGAAGTGTCTATGGCGTACATAGAAAATCTTAAATCGGGTTTGTCTGATGAAAATAAAGCAACAGCAAATTCACTAATGGGTGGCTTTCAAAGCATGAAAAGCGCTAAAGATAAAGGCGCTACATCGTTAATGGGGTCGTTAGGTAATGCGTCAAGCGCTGCTGATACAAACGAACCTCTTGTTAGCGAGAGCAACTTGGCATTAGTAAGTGAATACATGCCACAGCTTAAAAAGTTGTTTGCACTTTTATAAGTTAACCAGAGTTCTCGTTAAGTTAATAAACACTTTAAGGTGGCATTTGCCACCTTTTTTAATGCCTAAAATAAGTGCATAAAGCTTATTTAGTTCTACAATTTAGGTATGTTTTATTTGGGTTTGACTTTATGAAAACGTGGTACGTAGTGGTAAGTATATTGTTATTTTGCAGTGCCTACTTTTCGGTGTTTGCGCTTGCTAAATCAAGCAAAACATTTAGCGCAGGCGTTATAGCTCAAGAGCAGCACTTCCCTATAAAAGAATTAAAGCTGGGAAACTATGCGCGTTGCACAGTTATTTCAGCTCAAAAAGAAGATGCTTTTTATTCTGCTTGTTATTTAAAGCGTGAACAAAAATCAAATTGGATTGCAGAGTCAGCGGGCGCGCGCTGTGAAATAAAATGCGAATCTTATGCCGATAGTAATGGAAATATTAGCGAGCATTACTTTACTACCTTAAAGTAACAATACTTTCCCACGATTTTTTTATTGGTGTGGCAAGTTCTTTTATTTGCTTACTGATGTTTGTATCGCATGCATCTTGTTGTTGCGGTTTATGTGGGCCAGAAAGCATTAACAAGTGTTTTTTACCTTTTATATTTTTATCAAGAACAAACAAGGATGGGTTTGCGTTTAGCACATGAGTTTTTAGCGACTTTTTAGAGGTGTAAGCTGCATATTGGCAAAAATATAGCGTTGCTTTGTTCGCTTTTTCGGTTTCCCATAAGCCCATTAGCTGCCAATCCAAAGAGGCATAGCGCCTCGCATCAACCATAAAACTTCCATAAAGAGCTGGGGTTGAATAAACCGCATTAATAGTTGTTTGCGCCTTTTTAGCATTTGAATAGGGGCCAGCTACTAAATAGTAGTTATCTCGATTTTGATGTTTGTATAACCTCAATGGGTATTTATTCCAATCTACTTTATTAGCAACAATAAGTGCTGATTCAAACTGCTTAAACACGCCTAATTGAACAAAATACGCAGTGTTATTTGCGTTTATTACTGGCGCTTTAGGTGTGCTGGCAAGCATCGAAGAGCTTTGAGTGTGCAGTACAATGTCTTGTAATATTATGGTGTCACCGGTTTTAGAGGTAATGATATGCTCTGGTAAGTTTTTAACACTCAGTTGAGAGGTGTTAGTGTTTGTGTTTTGAACAGAAAGAGTGTATTCACCCTGCGTTATATTGGCAAAATAATAGTAACCATCGTATTCGGTCACTGTGCTGTATGTTTTATCTGAATCTTTGTCGTGTAAGTTCACAGTAATACCTGCAGCAGGTTTGCTCATTCCATTAACTGAAATATAAACGGTCCCTTCCACCTCATTAAATATCACCATAGGTATGCTAACTTTAGTTTGCCCTCCCCTGTGGGCGTTTGTTTTAATTTTTCTGCGTGTTGGCTGTAAATAAGGGTTAGGCAAAGAGCGTAAATCTACATCTAAAATTTGTCCGCCATGGCTACTGGGTAACAAAATTTTTCCATCGCTATTTGTATATTTATCTCGCCATTGGTAGTTACCCGTAAACTTTACATCTTGGAGTGGCTCATCGCCGTCATCAAATAGTTGATTTTCGTTCCAATCAATAAACGAAGAGGCTTCTATTTGCCCGGCACTCAGCGCCCTGGGAGTATCAAATACAAAACCTGTTTTTAGGTGATCAAAGCTAAATGTACCATTTAAACCAAACGATAAAAGCCAATCGCCATGACTGTCATATTGCCCCGAAAGTTGCACGTTAAACGCGTCGTGTCGATAAGTATATTGATGACTCAGTTTGGTACTTGCTGCCAAGCTTGGGTTATATGAAATTTGTGTTTGGTTAAAAGTGTCTTGAGTTTGAGGCCAACGTAAATTACTGCTTAAGCTAACAATATCGCTCCCATTTGAGGGCATCCAGTCTAGTGTGTTTGTTAACTTCCAGGAGTCAATATCGATTGATGCGTAAAGCTGATTGGTTAGTTCGTTATTCTCATCGTTATAAAAAAGTCGGCTTGCCCAAGTGCCGCCTACAAAATTATTATTAATACCAAACGAGTACGTATTTTTAGCAGCAGTGTTTTGGCGCTTTTCGTTTTGCCACCTCATAGTCCAATTTAACGAATCAAACATACTCGTTTTACCATTTAAGCTCAGAAGTAGCTTATTTTTAAGAATAGTACTTTGTGGTAAATATAACGCGCTCGAAAAATTATTTAATAGGCTGTACTCAATATTTACGTTTATGTCGTTGTATAAATCGTTTGAAAGTAGGCCCCTAAAGCCTGCAAAAAGAGCATGCCCCGCCTCAAGTTGATTAGTTGCTAATAAGCGATAGCTACCATGTTCAGACAGTATATTAAGCCCAGAAGAGATATAACCATTGCTATTTTTATCACCATTTAAGTGGGTTAGTTGTGCGTCAAACGTGACGTTATCGTTAACCCCATAGGAAACAATACTCTTAAAAGAGTTGCTAAAGGGGGAGTTGTTAGATGCCGCTTGACCAAATACGCTTTTATCTGAATTTATTAACTCAACCTGATAACTGATTTTTCCTGGCGATAGGGCGTCTAAGCCTATGGTATATTTTTGGGTCCGTGTTATTTGCTCCCCTTGCGGACCGAAAAGTTTAATTTCAAAAATGTTGTTTCCGTAAAACGTTTCAATATCGGTAAAGGTCACCAAATTATTATCGTTTGCTTGTGTGGTTGCTATAAATTGACCGTTTCGGTACAGCTCGGCTTGCCAGCCTGGTAAGGCCGGTTCTTCAATGGTAATAGCTGAAAAGTTTTGTGTAGAGTGTGGATTGGCATTAGAAATATAAAACCCCATACCCTGGCTTGCACCTGCAATAAGTGGATCTGATTGCGATTGAATGTCACCTATTTGATAGTGTATACGCTCAAGAGAGTGATCTTGCGAAGTTAGGTTAAAGTCTTTACTCACTTTAAAAAAGGTATTGGCAGTGTTCTCGTTTTTATTAAATCGGATCTCCGCTTTATGATGAAATAAATCAAAGTAACTATTAAGCCTTATTAAGCCCTTGTAGCGGTTTTGTTTGTTGCGATAGCTAGCAGAAAGCGCGTATTCAGATACAGGGTAAGTGAGTGTTTGATACTCATCGTCAATAACGTGTTCGTACGCGGGTTTTAAAACTTGTTTTTTGCTTGAGTAAGGTGTCGCTTTATTGCTTTGTTCGCTGACTAATGAACTTACAAAAGACACCTGCATGAGTGAGTAATCAAAAACAGCCTCGGTTTTTAAAAGTGTATTAATAACCGACAACTCAACATAATGATCGTAATCATCACGCGCCCACAATGTATCGTTTAATTGCGAGGTATTTGCTTCTTTAATTGGGATATTTAAAGTGTGCTTTGAATCGTCAAGGGTGGCTATTAATTCGCTTTGGGTAATTTTAAAACTAATTCCCATTGTCGATTTTAATGCACTAACAGGCAGCAAAAGTTTATTTGTTTGCGTGTAGTAGGCCTCTAAGTCAGATACAACAGAACGACCATTAACTCTTACATTGACGATCACAAATGCCTCTTCATCAATAGGCCATTGATAAAGAGGCAATAGTTGTGTTGCATGTGTAGTTGTAGGCACTATAAAAAATAAAATAATCAGTAAGCTAATTAAAGCGCTACAACAATATGCGCGTGGTTTAAACACGTTTTATTGAATATTTACAGGGATAGCCAGCTCAATATTTCCGCCATATAAAGCGTTTTCTTTATATTTTAAAGTGAGCGGCCCTGATATAGGTTCTTGAAGTGTTATATACACTTTACGACGCGACAAAGGGGTATAAACAGCGACGTTTGTTAATTCACCAACAGGTAAGTTGTCGCTATTAACGAGTTCAAAATTACCATACACAGAACGATTACCGGTTAATGTTTGCCAAAATGTAAGGGTTGGATGCCCATTTTGAGTTATTAGCTGCGGGTTTATTAACTTCGAATCGGCTTCTAATTGCCCATGGCGAACAATAACAGGCACGCTGTAAGCAACTTTAGGGCGTATGCTGATACCTGTTGAATTAGGGTTTTGAGATTCAGAAGCGATAATTCTTAAAACAGCTCGGTACTCTCCCGCAGGGAGTTGTGCTTTTTTTCGCACAGTCATTCTTATTGCTTGCATGCCTTTAGGAGCAATTTTTCCGCGTCTGGGCGAAAACCTCAACATGTCTTTAGCTGAGCGACCTTCAACTTGTTTGGGCGAAACATCTATTAACGCGCCTTCTTCAGTCATGTCTTTGTGGGTGATCTCTAGTTTAAAGTCGAGATTTTTGTCAGACGTATTTCTGATCATTAAAGAATTGTTTTTTGTACGTCCATCAAAGTATAAACGGTATTCAGACAAAGCAAGGTTGGCACTACAAATTTGGGGAAGTAGTAATGTTAAGCACAGAGCGGCCCAACAAAAAAATTTAAAAGTCATGGGAGTCAACTAATTCATAAAACATATAACATGTGGGGTAATACCCCCACATTATGCGTGTAGTTAGTTATTATTTACTAACTACATAGTGCTTATTACTGAAAAGATACATCTACAGTGTAATCTACTGTGTAGCTTGCACCAGCTGTAAGTGCTGTATCTACGTTCATAGCGCCGTATACGTTAATACCAATATCTGTTGCACTGGCATCAGTCGTAAATGCTGATGCTACGCCGTCAGCAGTTGTTACAGTTGTTGTACTATCGGTTGCAGTTGTTACTGGAGCAAATGTTAGATTGCTGCTAGAGCTACCTGAAACAGTGATGTTCATCGCAGAATTTGGCGCTAATCCTGAAACAGTTAATGCACCTAGTTGAATGTTTGCATCTGATGCATCACAGTCACCCGTAATTGCGCCAGCATTATCCATTGTACACGTAGAGCCTGTTGCTAAACGAATTTTACCAAAGTGTAATGCGCTATTTTCTGCAAACGTTGGCTCGCTCCAACCATTTACACTTGCTTGAAATGTTTGGTTAGATGCTAATAAAGAAGTAGATGAAATAGCTAATAAGGCTGAAGCTGCAAGGATTTTTTTATTCATAATTTTACCATTTTAAATGTTTATTATTTTATTTACCTCCGTGTGCGGTCTTATTTATAAGTATTTTATTCCATTGCGGCAATTTAAACATAGTATGTACCTGTTTGAAATAAATAATTAACATATTGCGCTTTTGGAAACAATAAATGATTAAAAAGTATTGGTTTTTGAGGGTTTTAATTTCTATTCGGTATAAAAATTAAGCGGTTGCATGTGGTTTGTTGAGTTTAGGATGAAGAGTGCAAACTATTTTGTTAACTTTTTAATTTAGTAATCGCAATAGTGGAGTGGCCTAAGCATTATTTTTTAGGCCATTAAACTATTACATTATTCTATCAACTAGCGCTACGACATTTTACGAAGTGTACTTAAAGGCACTATGCGTAAAACCCAATGTAAAAACGCCCACGGCCAGGTTGGCACAAAGCTGTTGGCTTTTTCTTTGTTAATGGCTTTTACCAGTGCTTTGCAGCCGGTTTCGGTATCAACAATAAACGGCACTGTTTTTACTTTTTCGTTTATTTCGCTTCTTATAAAGCCTGGGTGTACACAGCTTACTTTTATAGGTGTGTGCATTACATCTATGCGTATGCCCTCGCTTAATGAGGTAATGGCCGCTTTAGTGGCTGCGTAAACGGTCATGGCGCGCCTAAAACCCCGTACCGCACTAATAGACGAAATAGTCACTAAATGGCCATAGTTTTGCGCTCTAAAAATTTCCATTGCGGCCTCAGCCTGGGCAAGGGCGGCTACAAAGTTGGTTTGTGCGGTTTGTTTATTAGCATTAAAATAACCCGTACCAATAGAGGCACCTTTACCCATACCTGCATTTATAATTACTCTATCAAGGCCGTTAAGCTCTTCTTTAAAGGCGTTAAATACGCTAAACACTTGGTCGTGATCGTTAACATCAAGCACTTTTATACTAATGGTTATATTAGGGTTTACCTGTTCAAGCTCGCTTTTTAGTTGCTCTAGCAGCTCAAAGCGCCGAGCACATAAAGCAAGGTTACAGCCTTGTTTTGCAAACTCTTTTGCCATACCTTTGCCTAAGCCTGAACTTGCACCTGTTATGAGTATATTTTTGCGCATAATTAAATCCTTAGGTATATGTAATTAATTTTTGTTGTGGGTGGCACTCTAAAAAGTGATGCTCGTTTAAGCTGCTAATGCCTAATTGACGGTTTGCCCCTTTGCCGCGCGCGACTACTTTGGTTACGCCTGCGTTTACTAAGCTCCAATTTATATCAATAAAGTGCTCGAGTTTTAGCCCCATTAAATGGCTGGTAATAATGCTAATAGGCCCGCCAGAGGTATAAATAAGTACTTTTTTACCGTGGTTTTCATTGGCTATTTGCTCAAGTGCACCCAGTACACGCGCAGTAAATGCATTAAAGCTTTCGTTGTATAATGTGCTATCGGGGTTGAGTACCCACTGCTCAATGGCGCTAATAAATACCGTTTTAAAATATTCCATTGGGTCGGCTTGCTTACTAAGTGCAGCTCGTACTTGGCTTGGGGTGGCAAGCTCTGGGTTATAAACCGCTAAAATGTGTTCGTGATCGTACTCGTTTAAACGCGGATCGTTTATTACCACTGGCGTATTATTAATACTGGCTAAACTTAGCTCTGCGGTTTGATTATGGCGTAGCATACTCCCTGCAAATACCACATCGGGCGTTAGCTGCTTTTGTGCTAAATACTCACCCAATAATGTGGCTTGCTGCTGTCCTTTTTCTGAGAGCATATCGTAATTATCAGCCGAAAAACTGGCCTGCCCATGGCGCACTAAATATAAAATACACATTAGGCTTTTCCTTGATTTTTAATGGCTTTATTACAGCGCCACAAAAGGTAATGTACAAACACCCAAAAGTTTTTAAAGGCGGGGTTTTTAGTTTGCCCATGGTGATAGCGGTAATAAATTTGCTGCACAATGCCTGCAAGCCTAAATAGCCCGTACACTTCGTAAAAGGTAAAGTCATCTACCGTTATATCCATTTTTTTACAGTAATAGGCCACTACTTCTTTACGCGTTAGCATGCCCTCTAAATGGGTAGGTTGGCGGCGCGTGGCTTGGGCTAAAAAGTCATCGCCGGGTTCTACCCAGTAAGCCAATGTGTTGCCTAAATCCATTAATGGGTCGCCAAGGGTGGCAAGCTCCCAGTCTAAAATACCCAATACTTTGGTGTAGTCGGTGGCATCAAGTACAACGTTATCAAACCTAAAGTCGTTATGCGTTATACAAATGCGCTCGTGGCTTGGCATATTGTTTTCAAGCCATTTAATTACTTTTTTACCGCTTGGTACGTTCCATGTTTTAGCTTTAGTAAAACGCTCGCTCCAGCCGCTAATTTGGCGCTGCGTGTACCCTTCGCCTTTACCTAAATGGCTTAAATTGGCTTGTTTGTAATCTACTTTGTGTAGCTCTACCAGGCAGTCGAGTACGTTTTCGCACAGCTGTTTGGTGCGCTCGGGCGTTACCGTTAATCCGCGCGGCAAGTTTTTACGCGGAATAATACCCGTAAGCTTTTCCATAACGTAAAAGTCGGTGCCAAGTATGCTTTCATCATCGCAAAACGCTTGCATAGTAGGTACGTAACTGTAAACCGGTTTTAGCGCCTGCTGTAATTTAAACTCGCGGCCCATATCGTGAGCGCCTTTGGCTTTTGTACCTTTGGGGGCACGGCGCAAAATAAGCGATTGCTCTGGGTAGTCTAGGCAGTAGGTCCAGTTTGACGCGCCCCCTGCGTATTGTGTAACGTTTGGCTCGCCAGTAAACTGTGCAATGTGTTGTTTAAGCCAGGCATTTACTTTTTGGGTGTCGAGCTCTTCGCCTTGGCGCACGCTTTTGGCTTGATCTAATAATTGTGTGTTCATTGTTAGCCTTTATTATTTTGATTTTAAACGTTGCATAGAGCGTGTTTTTTTCAGCATGTTTTTAATGTACCACTCAACGGGGAGTAGTTTTTTCATTAAAAAGGCCTGTTTACCTAATTTATGGGTCAAAATTAAAAATGGGCGTTTAAGTGACTGCTTATAAATAATATCTGCAACTTGCTCGGCGTTAATGGGAGAGCGCTCAAAGGCGCGGTTTAGCATAGTTTTCATAGCCGGTTCGCTGGTGCGCATAGATTCATCAAGGTTAGTTTTAAAAAAGCTGGGGCACACTACGCTTACATCTATATTGTCGTAGGCAAGTTCAAGTTTTAGGGTTTCGCTAAAGCCAATAACTGCCGCTTTTACTGCGTTATAACTGCTCATAAACGGAATAGGTGTAAGCCCTGCTTGTGACGCTACATTAATAAAGTAGCCACTGCCTTGTTGCTTAAATAGCGGGTAAAACGTTTGGCACACCCGCACCATAGAGAGCAAATTAATATCCATAATCCACTGCCATTGCTCAAGCGATTCGCCCTCAAGCGAGCCGCCGGTTGCAACGCCTGCATTATTTATAACAATATCCACGCCTTGCCACTTGGTTTGAATAAAATTGTAAAGCCCCTTTACATCGGCTTGTTTTGTTACATCGCAGGCGTAAAAAAAGGCATCGGCTTTTAATGCTTGTAGCTCGTTAATAGTTACGGCTGCGCGTTCGGCGTTTATATCGGCAATACAAATTTGTAAGTTTGCGCCCAAATTACTCGCGTAACTAAGTGCTAATGCTTTGCCAAGTCCTGTGGCTCCACCTGTTATTATTAATTTTGTTTTCATGGTGTTGCCTTAGCGGTATTTGTTAAGTTCGAGGCGCGAAACCATGCCCATGTGTACTTCGTCTGGGCCATCAGCAAGGCGTAAAATTCGCCCCATTGCATTAAACGAGGCAATAGGAAAGTCGCTCGACACCCCCGCGCCACCAAATACCTGTATGGCCATATCAGAGACCATTTGCAGCATATTTGGCACCACAACTTTTATGCTCGATATTTCGGTCATGGCGTGTTTAACGCCTTGGGTGTCTATTTTCCATGCGGCGTGCAGTGTTAATAAACGGGCTTGATCTATTGCCATACGCGCCTGCGCAACGCGTTCTAAATTGCCGCCCAGTTTAAGTAACGGTTTACCAAAGGCGCTGCGCGAAAGCCCACGTTTAATCATTAGCTCTAAACAGCGCTCTGCAGCGCCAATTGCGCGCATACAGTGATGAATTCGCCCAGGCCCTAAACGCCCTTGTGCAATAGCAAAGCCTTTGCCTAACCCTAAAATAAGGTTTTGTTTTGGTACACGCACGTTATTAAATTCCATTTCGCCATGGCCGTAGGGGGCATCAAAATCGCCACAGGCACTTAGCATGCGTTTAATATTTACGCCGGGTGTATTTAGCGGCACAAGTACCATGGAGTGCTGGCTATGTTTATTGTTTTCGGGGTTAGAAAGCCCCATAAAAATAGCTACCTGCGCATTGGGGTGGCCAAGGCCGGTGGTCCACCATTTTTTGCCATTTAAAATGAGTTCGTCGCTATCAACATCTATAGTTGCTTGCATGTTTGTGGCATCTGACGAGGCTACATCGGGCTCGGTCATGGCAAATACTGAGCGAATATCGCCATTTAATAAAGGCGTTAACCATTGCTGTTTTTGCTCATCATTTGCAAAGTGATACAGCACTTCCATATTGCCGGTGTCTGGGGCGTTACAGTTAAATATTTCTGAGGCAAATAAACATTTACCCATTTGCTCTGCAATAGGGGCGTACTCTAGGCAGGTTAAGCCCTGTGCTAGCGCTGCATCGGGTAAAAATAAGTTCCACAGGCCAGCGGCTTTCGCTTTCGCTTTTAATGGCTCAATGTGCTCACTTAGCTGCCAAGTAGTCCAGTCGTTTGAATTATTTTTTGCGTGATTATGCGCAACGACCGCTTGCTCTATAGGCAATACGTGTTCATCCATAAAGGCGGTAACACGCTTTAGGTAGTTTTGGCTTTTTTGGCTTGGCTCAAAGTTCATTAGGGTTGCCTGTTTATTTTTTAGTTAACCCAGCATAAAACATTCGCCCCAATGAATTAAATGAAATATATTACCAATTAAGTGTGAATAGTATTCATAGTATAAGCAGGTAATAATGATTGAAGCTAAAAATATTCAGCAGTTAGACTTAAATTTACTTAAAATTTTTGAATGCCTCTACAGAGAAAAAAACATGAGCGAAACCGCAAAGGTGCTGTATATAACGCCTTCAGCGGTAAGCCATGCTATAAAACGCCTGCGCAGTGTATTGAACGATCCGTTATTTGAGCGCCAAGGGCAACTCATGCTGCCCACTCCTGCGTGTCAGCGCATGGCACCAGCGCTAATAGATTTACTCGAAAAGTTACGCCAGGTGCTGCAAGCCTGTGGCGATTTTGACCTAGCCACCACCGCGCAAACCTTTAAAATAGCCCTGCACGATGCCATTGAGCCCATAGTGCTGCCAAAGTTGCAGTTAATAATTGCAAAACACGCCCCTAACGCAAGCCTTGCAAGCGTTAAGCTAAACCGTGACGACATGCACAAGCAATTGGCCAATCATCAAATTGATATGGCGATAGATGTAGCGCGGCCAATAAAAGCGCCTATTAGCCATGCTGTGCTTTCAAGCGATCACTTTTGTGTATTACTAAAAAAAAATCACCCGCTAAAAAATAAGTTAAATATAGAAAATTACTTAAGCGCTAAGCATGTAGCGGTTTCAAACAGAGCCACCGGCACCGTAATTGAAGACATAGCCTTATTGCAGCTAAGCTTTAATCGCGAGGTAGCCATGCGTTGCCAAACGTATTTTGCGGCGAAAGAGGTAATTAAAAACTCGCCATTTTTACTCACCCTGCCCTCAATGGTTGCAAGCCAATTGCTAGACGACACGCTAACAGCACGGCCCGTACCGACCACTATGCCTGCTATTTATCAGCATTTATATTGGCACCAAAATACCGATAAAGACGACGCTCTAATGTGGCTACGTAGCCAAGTAGAAAATATATTTAAGCGTTAATTTATACAAAAAAGTGCCAAACTTAGCAGGCTAAGTTTGGCGCTTTGTAAGCATTATTTAAGGGGTTATAACGTAATTAGTGCGCGTTTGTTTTTAATTTTTAGCGCAGCAATTAATAACAGTGGGCCTATAAACATGGCTAGGCCATATACGCCGCCTGTTACTGCGTATTCGGGCTTATTTAAAAAGCTTATAGCAATTAAAATAGCCAGCGATGCGTTTTGAATCCCTACCTCAATACCCAGTGTAAGCGAATCGGTAAGGTTAAGGTTTGAAAGTTTTGCTATGAGCAAACCAATAATCATTGAGCCAATATTAAGCGCTATACACGCCCAAAATACATCGTTAAACGAGCTTACCAGTAATGCGCGCTCTTTTATTACGAGTGCGGCTATCATGGCGAGCATAAAAAATAACGAAAAACGCCTAAAAAACGGCTCGCTTTTAATCGCAAATTCGCTTTTAAAATGGCGCAGGCTTATGCCTATTGCTACCGGTACTAAGGTAATTAAAAATAGCCCAAGTGATGTGGTTAATATAGAAAAACTGGCATCAGTTTGCGGGGCAAATTGGTGCATGGCAAAACCAATAATAAACGGTGTGGTAATAATGCTAATAGCGGTTGAGGCCGCGGTTAAGCTTACCGACAGCGCTAAATTAGCCTTTGCCAGTTGGCTCACCACATTTGACATAGTACCGCCTGGGCACGCGGCTAAAATCATTAACCCTATTGCAATTGGTGTGGGTAAATTAAGTAAATAGCATAAGCCTAAAGCCAGTAGCGGCATGGCAATAATTTGACCCACCAAGCCCATAGCAATTGCTACGGGCTTTTTAAAAAGCCGAGTAAAGTCGCCAAGTGTAAGCCCAAGCCCCATGCCAAACATAATAAGGGCAAGCGCGAGGGGGAGTATGATTTCTGTTAAAAATGATGCGTTCAAATTAGGCGGCCTCTGTTGTTTTTAATGCCAATACTTCGTAGTTAAATGAGTACGGGGTTAGCAGCGTTTTTATGTGTTGTTGCAGCGCGTTTAACTCATCTTCTTTAACTGAAATTGTGGCTTTTATGCCTAACTTTTTATCAGCAAATACATTTATTTGCACGGTTTTGTTGTTTAAATGCTCGTTAAGTGCCTCTGTAATGGTTTGTTTTATTTCGAGGCAAACCAGTTCGGGTTTATAAATTTTACCTACGGCAGTAAGCGGTATTTCATCAATTATATAAATAGCTTTAGGAATTGAAGCTCGTTCAGGTACGTGGGTACTAACATACGTGGTGAGCTCATCAAGGTTAAGCGCGCCATTGCGCGTTTACATTCCACGTAAGAGCTGTAAATGCTGAGTAGCTTTTTTGGTCTTGATCAAACAGGGCATTTACGCCCAGTGATGTGCCAGGCAACTGAGGAATAAGTAACGATGCGCCAAATAAAATATCGTTTGGATGCTCAAGCTCGCTGTTCATATAAAAAATACCCGCAACGTATTCAAGCGTGCGCCCTGTTGGCGAACTGACCCTAAACTCTTGCGTAAATTGGTTATAGTTTTCTAAGTAATCTTGTTTTATAAGGGGGACTTCTGAAAAGTCGGCGTCAAAGGTTGAGTCCCAATCGTACTCACTATACGTAGTTACAGAGGTAAATTCGTATTCGCCATGGTTATAGGTTAGTTGCAGTGAAGCGTTATCAAGCGTGGTTTTACTTTGCTCATTTAGCCCACCGGGGTGGCCATTGCCCGATACCGAACTTGTATAATCAAGGCCTGAGTTATCACTTAATAAAAGTGAGCGGTAGCCAACATTGCCTGGGTTAGTAGGGTCATTCGCTATTTGTAAATCGCGGTTGGGTGTATCAATAATATATTGATAGCGCGAGCCATGCGATTCAAACTCACCGTGTTCCCATTTAAATAATGCGCTTATATCATCGTTTATTTGCCAATCTATTGATAAACGTGCGCCTGATGACTCGTTAGATTGCTCATCGCTTTGGCGCGCTTGGTTATATAAAAAGCCATCAACAGAGTGGTCAAACGCGGCAATACGTATGGCTAAATCATCGCTAATAGGAATATTTATAACGCCTGTAAAGCGCTTTTCGTTATCTGATCCAAACTCTGCTGACACATTGCCCTCAAACACATCGGTTGGCGAATTTGAGATCATACTAAATGCACCTGCCGTGGCGTTTTTACCAAACATAACCGACTGCGGGCCTTTAACAAGCTCAAGGCGCTGCATATCTAAAAATGGAAATTTAGCCTGATGTCCGCGCCCTAAGTACACGCCATCTTTAACCATAGCAACCGATTGCTCAAAGCCTGAGTTAGTACCCGAGCCTATGCCGCGTACAAAAATACGTTTGCTGCTTGAGTTTTCGGTAATGTGTACGTTGGGTAGGCTTTCACTTAGGTTGAGTAAATCGTCAACGCTGTTTTGCTCGAGGTAGTCACCCGAAAGCGCTTGGATAGAAGTAGGAATATCTTGCAGTGATTGTACCCGCTTTTGCGAGGTCACGGTGATGGTTTCAAGCTCGCTTTTATTTACCTTATTCTCGGCAGCTTGTGCCATGCCCACACTGAGTGCGCTTAGGGTAAATAAAGTAAGTGCTTTTTGCTTTAAAAAAGCATGATTTAAACGTGTGTGTGACTGTGTGTTCAGTTGTCATAGCTGCAACTCCATTATAGAGGTTATTTTTATTGGATATTTTTGCGTCTATTTCATACTGACGAGTCTTAAAATAAATAACAGTGATGTTTATTTATTCAGCACTATTAATAATATTTATAGTTGAGCTGAAAAAGTTTAGTTTTTAATGGGGTTAGTGCGGAGTTAGAGCGGATTAAAAAATACCTGTGGATTAGCAATTTTATTTAGCTCGTTGGTTCTGTAAAGCCCCTTTACAAGCATATAACCATGTGTTTTATAACTGTTCATTGTGGCTCTTTGTTTAATATTGCACTAACGCGCTCAGCAAGTTCTGGCAACACATCTTGTGCAAACCACGGATTCTTTTTAAGCCAGATATTATTGCGTGGACTTGGGTGCGGTAACACTAAATATTGTGGCCAATACTCACGCCACGATTTTACTAACTCGGTTAAAGGCCTATTTTTAGTATGCGGTAAATGATACGCCTGCGCGTATTTACCAAGCACTATTGTCAGTTCTAAATTTGGCAGAGCGGCCAGTAATTGCGCTCTCCATGCGGGCGCGCATTCTTTACGTGGGGGTAAATCGCCCGACTTTCCTTTACCTGGGTAGCAAAAGCCCATAGGTAATATAGCTACATTATCAGCGTTATAAAACTCAGCAGGTGTTAGCCCAAGCCATTCGCGTAGGCGGTTTCCGCTGGCATCGTTAAAGGGCTTGCCAGTTTCATGTACTTTTATGCCAGGTGCTTGGCCGGCAATTAAAATACGCGCATTAGCATTCAATTGTATAACGGGGCGAGCACCTAACGGTAAATGAGGTTCACAGATCACGCATTTACTAACTTGCTCAATTAAATTAATGGGAACCATATAAATTTGGCCTTAAATGCTTGAATTTTGTTCTAAATGGCCATTTTGACCCAATGAGTTGGTAAAAAATCGGTTTATTTTAATTAAAACGGACCGTAGTTGGTAAAATCGTGATCTCTGTTTAAAACAGCGCTGTAGCCCTTGTAATACTTAGTGTTTTTCAGACCAAACTGCAAATTCGTTACCACTGGGCTCTGTAAAATGAAACCGGCAACCACCCGGGAACTCAAAAATAGGTTTTACTATTTCACCGCCAAACTGCACGACTTTTTTATAAGTTGCGTGAATATCGTTACTGTAAAAAACCAGCAAAGCAGCCCCATTTTGAGTAAGCGATTTAAGCGGCGCATTAAAAAAGCCGCCATCAAGCCCTTGGCCGCTAAACGCCGTGTACTCTGGGCCGTAGTCGGTAAACTGCCAATTAAACACGTTAGTAAAAAAGCTTTTTGTGGCTGTTAAATCGCACGCTGGAAACTCAACATAATTTAGTTTTTCGTGGCTGCTCATTATAATTTGAACTTTTTTTATTGTTTGATTTTACACCTTAGTCTTTAGTAAATCGTTGTGCAACGGTTACTTCAAAACATAGATCAGTATTTTACTAAGTAATATACGTTATTTACTAGTGAATTCATTTAATTGCACGCTAGGTTGAGTTTGAAATTACAACTCAATAATCTAAATGATAACTACTATCTTTTGCATCTTTCAAATGTATAATAGCGTCCTAAATTTATTCTTCATGCTTAAAGAGAAACAATGCTATGCGTGCAGCGTCTTTCAACGCATTACTAACCAAGCTGAGCTCATTTAGTCTTTTAAATAAACGGCTAAGCCGTTATCAGCTATTAGTATTTTTACGTTTTTTTATCGCTATTGTTGGTGGGTATGTGTTTACCTCTACCCTAATTGCATTACTTAGCGTTGTATTGCCTATGGCTAAACAAGACGCCGTATTACTTTGCGTTTCGCTTAGCATTTTAATTTACGCGGTTGTGTTTATATGTGCCTTTTGGGTTAAATCGTTAACAACAGTATGGATCAGTATTTTACTAAGTAGTGGAGTGTTTTTAGCCATACTTGCATCACTAAAGGATTGGGTATGAAAGATAGCTTTTTTAGATCGATGACCTGGCTACATACGTGGGTTGGTTTACTTACGTGCTGGATTATTTACACAATATTTTTCGCAGGCACAGCGAGCTTTTTTAGAGACGAAATAAACCTGTGGAATCAGCCCGCAATTCATAATGTGCAAGCTCAAACCGACAGAGTGGCAGCGCAAAGGCTGCAAATTATTAAGGGCTTTGATTACTTAAATCAGCACGCTGCAAATTCCCCTAGTTGGCGTATTACCTTGCCCGAAGAGCGTATACCGTATTTGGTATATGGCTATGCAAAACCTAAAGAGCCAGAGCAGCGCCGCAGCCAATTTGTTAATACCCAATTAAACCCAAACACCATGCAAGCGCTGCCTCCTTTTGTAGAAACCAAAGGCGGTAACTTTTTTTATCGGCTGCATTACCAGCTTTATTATTTAGATGCCATAACAGGGCGTTGGGTGGTATGTTTTGCCAGTTTTTTTATGTTGCTTGCGATTATATCGGGTGTAGTTATTCATAAACGTATTTTTAAAGATATGTTTAGTTTTAGGCGTAACAAAGGAGTGCGTAGCTGGTTAGATGCGCATAATTTAAGTTCGGTGCTTGCTTTGCCGTTTCATTTAATGATTACCTACACAGGCATTATTACGCTTATATTTATGCTGTTCCCCTACCCTGCGTTAACTACCTACGACAATGGCATACGCGGCTTTTTTAACGATGTATCACCTAGTAATAACGTGACCAATAAAGCGCTAGGTAGCGCAGCAATGTTGCCTATTAATACCATTTTGGATCAGGTTTATACTAAGTGGCCAGATGCAGATATACGCAGCGTTAGAGTAAGCGAGCCTAATATGGCCGCCTCAACGGTTACTGTATTGGTAGACCCTGGTAAGGCGCTGCGCGATCAAACGCCGAGGCTTTTATTTAGTGGCGCTACAGGTGAGTTAGTTGCACAAAGTGATGATGAACTCACTAACAGTAAGGCGCTTTACGAGTCACTTAACGCTATGCACACAGGGCGTTTTGCCACACCGTTATTACGCTGGTTGTATGTATTAGGCGGTATTGCAGGCTGTGTGATGATAGCTACTGGCTGCATAATGTGGGCTAAACGCATACGCGAGCGTAGTAAAGGTAAGGCATCGTTTGGCTTACAATTAGTAGAAGGTTTAAACCTTGCCACTATTATGGGCTTACCGCTTGCAACTTGCTCATTCTTTATTGCCAATAGGTTACTTAGCCCTACCCTTTCTGGGCGCGACGATAAAGAAGTAACAGCGTTCTTTTTAGCTTGGTTAGTTGCGGGGGTTATTGCCCTAATTAAACGCGATAAACTGCAATGGCGGATAATGGCTGCTATTAATGCGCTTGCATGTTTAAGTGTACCTTTAGTTAATGCGCTTACAACTAATGGCAATATTGTTAGTTATTTAATGCATAAACAGTGGGCGTTATTTATATTTGATGCGCTATTTTTGCTCTTTAGTATATTGTTTTTAGTACAAACCGAAAAATTACGTACTGCGGAAAATGCCCAA
Source organism: Pseudoalteromonas sp. 10-33 (assembly GCF_001469195.1). Lineage (NCBI taxonomy): Bacteria > Pseudomonadati > Pseudomonadota > Gammaproteobacteria > Alteromonadales > Pseudoalteromonadaceae > Pseudoalteromonas > Pseudoalteromonas sp. 10-33. Next base: position 88,128 of record NZ_LOFI01000029.1, read on the forward strand.
AGGAAAACTAAATCTAAGCCAGTGGTGAAGCCTGTAAGGTCAAAATTATGATTGATCTACTTAGTTTTAGCCTATGTTTGTTTAGTTTTAATTGCTTTGCGTTGGCTAAATTCAACCACTTTAAAGATGTTTTTAAAAAACGCCCTACTGAATTACAGCACAAGCAGTTATTAGCTTTAGCTTGGATCAGTATTTTACTAAGTTTAGCGATTTGTGTAGAAACACAAAGTGGCTATGGCGCACTGCTTTTTTGTGGGTTTATGAGTTTAAGTGTTTTAATTATAACGATTTTTTATAATTTACTAACTAGGCTTGTAAAAGTATTTAGTGTTTTAAATGCGGTATTAATTACAGTGAGTGGGCTATTTTTAGCGTTAAATTAGCTTTAGTTAGTAAAACCGTGATCTGTAACTATAAATTTTAGGCAAAAAAATGGCAAGCCATTAGGCTTGCCAAAAATAGGGGGGATATTCAGTATGTCCAACACTCGCTGTCTCACTGCAAGTACAAACAGTATAGCCAATTAATATTTAAGTTAATTTACAATGACATGATACTTTTATGACAGCTGTAAAGGGGCTTTACACACCTTTTTGTTCTACCCAAATTATTTGCTCTGTAGCAAAACCAAGTTTTTTAGCTTTAGCTATAAAATGTTGTTTAAGCTCGTCGCTAACTTTAGGCGTGCGCGATAAAAACCATAAAAAGTCGCGGTTATAGCTCGTTATAAACGCGTATTGGTAATCGGCTTGGTCGAGCTCAAAAATTACGTAAGCACCATAAAATGGGCCAAAAAACGACACTTTAAAATGTCCCGTGTCACTGCCTTCTACAAATTTAGCTAAACCTTCCGCTTCATCCCACTTTTGCTCTTTAGTAATATACCCTTTGTTAAGCACCTTTACTGTGCCGTCGTCGTTTACTGTATAAGTAGCCGTTACTTGTTCCATGCCCTCTTCAAACGAATGATTAAGGCGAGCAATTTCGTACCACTTACCTTTGTATTGCTCAAGGTCAAAGTTTTTAACAGGGGTAATACCTTCAGGTGCACCTGTGCAGGCAGTGAGTAAAAATAACCCTGTAATAAGTAAAATAGTTGTAATGGCCTTCATGAAAGCTCCTTTTTAAATACGATGCTGTTTGTACGGCTATAAGCCAATAAAGTTTGCTAGCCGATTAAAATAAATTGCTATAGGATCAGCTAAATACTAGAGCAATTAAAAGATTAAAGCATGAAAATATGGGTAGATGCCGACGCGTGCCCCGTGGTTATAAAAGAAATTCTTTTTAGAGCAGCAGAGCGCACACAAACACCAACCATCTTAGTGGCTAACCATGCAATGCGCATTCCGCCTTCAAAGTTTATTAGCCGCGTTCAGGTTTCGAGCGGGTTTGATGTGGCCGATGACGAAATAGTAAAACGTGTAGAAAAAGGTGATTTAGTTATCACGGGCGACATCCCCCTTGCCAGCGAAGTTATAGACAACGGTGGCCAAGCACTTAACCCGCGCGGCGAGCTTTACACGCCAGAAAACATTCGCTCGTTACTAAACGTGCGCGACTTTATGGATACTATGCGTTCAAGCGGCGTTGAAATGAGTGGCGGGCCACCACCACTTAGCCAAACTGACCGCCAAAACTTTGCTAATAATCTTGACCGCATTTTAGCGCAAAACAAGGCCAAGTAAGTGACAGAGCAAGCTGTTGGCTTAGGCGAGCATGATTTTAATGTAGCTGTGTATGTCGCAAAAGCACCGCCTATGCCCTACTTTGAAACTCTGCAAAGTGTTGAGCCTGTAATTAACGAGCAAATAAATAACATAAACCAGCACTGTGGAAATGGTTGGCGCAAGGTGTTTAACGTATACGCTAAAGTGTTGTTTGCTCTACCGAGCGAGCATTTCAGCTTTGCTAAACAAGCCGATAGCTGGCAAGCGTATCGCGATAAATTTTTACTGCAAAATAACAGTAAAACAGCTCTTTTATTTAGTGCGCCTATTATTAACGGCACTAACAAAAACCAGCTACATATAATTGCTGGGCGTACACACGCTAAAAACTTACTTCAACAAGGCAAGCTTAATGCGCAATTTAATTGGCTCGACGATGAGTTTGCAATTGATACAACCAGCCACATTATTGTGTGCCCATATTTTGATTACAGGCAGTTAAGTAATATTAAAATAGCTCGATTAAGCGAGCTTGTAGCTAAGCTTAAAACAGCTAATTGAAAATGTAAGGAATCCACATGGCGGGAATTTTAGAACTGAACACCTTGCTTAAAACAATGAACCCTGAGCTTAAGCTAGGTGAATACATATTTTGCTGTTTAGCAGGTAGCCTTGCCGACTACGTTCACTTAAATCCACTTGCCAGCTATGTTGAAGAAGAGGGGTTAACCCTTATTTTAAATGCAGATACTGCCGACAAAGCCGCTATTACTTATGAGGGTAAATATAATTTAATTACCCTTAATGTGCATTCAAGCTTAGAGGCTGTAGGGCTAACTGCTGCGGTATCGGCTAAATTAACCGAGCATAATATTAGCGCTAATGTAGTGGCTGCGTTTTATCACGACCATATTTTTGTACAAACCGATAAGGCACAGGCAGCATTGCGAGCACTTAAGGAGATTGGTTAAATTAAACTTAACTATAAAATCACTCGGTTATGGGGTGTTTACTGCCCTAACCGAGTTTTTACTTTTTGTAATTACACAATCGATTCAACTATATTTAATGCTTTAATTTCGTTTTCATGGGTTATGCCATCAGCTTCAATTACTTGCTTAAGTAGCTCTAAAACAAACACCCTCATTGGTTGGTCAATAATGTGTGACATACGGTGTTGAATAAATGACTCTATTTCGTTTGCCTGCACAGCTGAAACACATTTTTTAGTCATTTCTATAATATAATTGTCTATTTCTATTGCTGAGTTCCACTCAATTTTTTGTGCCCAAGCACTCACTACATTTAGCTCTTCGTCAGCGATAGAGCCATCAACGGTAACGAAAAGTAAAGCAAGATCTAATAGCGATTCTTTTTGAAGTTGCTCAACACAAACGCCCATATCAAAATTATTTAATAACTGTTCAAACTTCATAGTGCTTCCTTGATGGATAAATATACTGCTAAAGAGCTTATAACAAAGCACACCAAAAAGTAATTTTAATGGGTTGGTTTAATTGCAACATTTTGTAAGTAATAAATAATACAACTTTTTTCGCTAGCTTAGCTTTCGGTACTTTTATTGTTTATGCAAAAGCTGTTATTAGCCGCTTCTAGCTTTACTTTATTTCCAGTTTTAACTCTTACACAGCGAGTGCTATTAGGAAGTTTTTTCTTTTGAATAACTATAAACTCGCCGTTCTCTGCATCGTTAAGTGTGTATTGATATGCTGTGTTTCCGCCTTCAAACAAAGCCGTAAAGAGTCCGCCAACCAATGCTCCCGCAATGGCGCCGCTGATCATGTCTTCGGTGTTACCATCTAAATCTTCGGCTAAACCAACGCCGGCACCAACCATGATTCCGGACCCTACTTCAGATGACAGCTTTACCTTTTCAATAGATTCGACTGTTGCATAGTAATGCTTAATGATATGACCTTGGTCGTCGCGGTCAATGCCTTGAGAAGCACAGCCAGACAGTAATAAAAGGGCAATTAAACTTTTTTTCATGATTATTCTCTGTGTTGGTAATGAGTACAATCATAATCGCTAATTCGTAATAAAACTGTGAGAGCTTTGTTTGTAGCTGTTAGAAGTTGTAAGAATGTGTGCAGAGGAAAACATCGACTCAGGAAAAGCCGATGTTTAAATTAAGGCGATTAAACAACGTATCCGCTAAAACCAAGCGCTTTAAAGTAAAGCTTAGGAATGCCGAATTTACACTCGTTAAGTAACTCGCTAAAGCGCATTCTATCAAGTGGATAAAATTCACTTTCTAAGTTTTGCGCTGTGTAGGCTTGCCCTGCATCACTTAGGCCTAAATTGGCACACACAGTAATTTGTGCTTCGCGCTCAAAGTCGGTTTCGGGTTTCATTAAATCGCTAATATATAAGTGCGCGCCTTTATTTAAATTAGCTTTAATGTTTTTAAGTAGCTGCTTTTTGCTGCCATCGTCTTCTAAAAAGTGCATTACGAGTAGGCATAGTGCGGCATCGGCCTTGGCAGAGAGTTTATCAAGCTCGCCTTCAATAACGTTAACGCGCTTTGTTATGCCGTGCTCTTCAAACTCTTGTTTAGCAATTGCAAGCATATCACTTGAGGTATCTTGCGCGGTAAATTGCCAAGTAGGGTTAAGCGCGGCAAGGGCGAGTATTTCTTTGCCTGTGCCTGCGCCCACAACTAAAATATGTGCGTTATCGTTAAGTGATGCTTTAAGTTGTGCATTGGTAAGTTGGTGCAATAGCTCATAACCAGGTACTAAACGCGTTATGCGGCTGTTGTAATGGGTTGCTTGCTCGCCTGTAAATGTTGGCATTTTTAACTCCTTTAATCAGCTTATAAAACTTCAACAGTGGAGTATCCACCACTTTGTTTACTTACATGTACTTGCGTGGCTACACGTTCGCTCATTTCACTCACATGCGATATAACCCCAACTTTGCGCCCTTGTGCTTGTAATGAATCGAGCGCGTCCATAGCAACGCTGAGTGTTTCGCTATCTAACGTACCAAACCCTTCGTCAATAAACAAAGAGTTGATTTGTACTTTGTTTGACGAAAGCGATGCAAGGCCTAATGCCAGTGCCAGTGATACTAAAAATGATTCGCCCCCAGAGAGCGTATTAACCGAGCGTTGTTCATCGGCCATGTCGCGGTCAATAATGGCAATATCGAGTGACTGTGCAATAGCTGTGAGCTCGTAGCGTTTGTTAAGGGTTTTTAAATGGCTGTTAGCATAATGCAGTAATATTTTTAGCGTTTGTGTTTGCGCTAAGTTACGCATGGTTTTACCAGTTGCATCGCCTAATACCTTATTAAGTAAGTGCCACTGCTCTACTTGCTTTTTAAGGGTAGCGAGCTCTGTTTGCTTACCCTCGAGTGCTTTGGCATTTTGGTTATGCTGCTCTATGGCGGTATTAGTGGCAAGTAAACTATTTTGCTGCTCAGTTTGCTTTGTATTTAATGCCGCTAATTGCTCGCTAAGTTCAACTTGGTTTTGTGATGGCTTGTTAGTATTTTGGTGATCTGTGTACGCACTTTGTTGCTGTTTAAGCGCAGCATTTGCATCAGTAAGTGCAGCTGTTAGCTGCTCAAACTGGGTTAAATGGGCTTTAATTTGCTCACTACTTAAAGCTAGTAAAATTGTGATCTGCTCATGCGTTGCCTCACTGTACTGGGCTTTAAAGTCGCTAAACCACTTGTTATAACGTTCCTCAAGGGTTGTAAGCTCAGTGCTTTGCTCGGCTAAGCGAAGCTCTGCGTTTTTAAGCTCAATTGCATGCTCGTCTCGTTTTTTAACAGCGCTATCGTAAGCTTGCTGACTCGTATGTAACTGTGTTTGGCATTGCTCAAGCAGTGCATTAATTTTTGCTTGATAGTCGTTTGCGCTTATTTGCTCGTTATTAAATAACGCAAGGCGCTCACTTTGTGTAGTATTTTGTAGCTGCTGAGCGCTGACTAAATCATCTTTTAGTACTTTAAGTGCACTTTCGCTTTTAGTTATTAGCGGCGTAAGTTGCTGCAATTGCTGATTGGCAGTGTCTATTTGTTTTTGGCTTTGCTCAAGTTGCGCATGTGTTTGCTGATACTGCTCAACCTGCTGGCTTAAATCGCTTAGGTTAAGCGAGCCTGCTTGCAGTTGCTGCCAAAAGTTGCTGTGTTCAAATTGTGCATTAAGCGTTGTAGTGAGCTCACTAATTTGCAACGTTAGCTCAGCGTGTTTTGTATTTACTTGGTTTAGTTTATTGGTTAATTCACTATTTAAATTATGTAATTGCTGCTGTGTTTGCTGCTCTGCTTTTAGTGAGTTTTGTTGTTGGTTTACTTTTTCTTGCAGGGCATTTTGCTGTTTTTGCGATTCAAAATATTGCGCTTTTTGCCCGTTAAGCTGTTTATAGGTTTCTTCTAGCTGCTCTACTGTAAGGGCATTTAGATGAGTACGCGCAGCTTCCATGGTGGCTTTCATTTCGCTTCGCTTAGTATTGAGCGTTTGAATGGTTTGGCCGTGCTGAGCGTGTTCGTTAACGAGCACGGCATGCTGTGTTTGATGCGTGTGTAACTGCGTTTGGGCACTATCTAACTGCTTTTTAGCATTGGTGTAGCTGGCTTCAAAATCGGCTATTAAGTTGTTTAATTGCGGGTTTTGATTAGTAGCATAGGGGTGCTCAGTTGCTCCGCACACTACGCAGGGCTCGTTAGGGTTAAGCTGTGCGCGCAAATGCTCTACGTTTTCGCTGGCACGCAGGCGAGCTTGGTTTAGCGCGTATTCGTTATGTTTTAGTGCTTGTTCGCACGTTGCTAGGTTTTGTAAAAGCGACTGCTGCTGTTGCTCACTTTGGCTAAGTTTAGCTGCAATGTTATTTTGCGCTTGCGTGCTTTGCTTAAGCTCTTGGGTAAATTGTGCGTAGCGTATTCGCTGCTCTTTTAAGTAATCAATATTTTTAAGTTCGCTGTCGCATTGCTCAATTTTAAATTGGCGTTGTTGCTCGTTCAGCTCGTTTAGGTTTTTTTGATCATGGTTTAGTTGCTGCTCTTGCTGCTCTACCTTTTTATTTTGCGCTGTTAAAAGCTCAGCCTGTTTGGTTTGCTCTGCTAGTAACGCCTGGTTTTGAGTTGCTGTTGTATTAAGTTGCTCATTAGCCGTTAGATACTGATTAAAGCTATGTTGATAGTAGTTCCAATCATTCGCTAGCGGTTTAAGCTGCGTATGCTCAGCAAGCCATTGCTGATGCTGTGTACTTAGCTTAGTTGCCTCATCAAGCGCAGTTTGGCTTTGCTTATGTTGCGCGTGTAAATCACTTAATTGCTGTTGCTCTTTGTCGCTTTGCTGAGTAAGGCTAGTAATGCTTTGTGCGTGTATAGCAAGCTGGCTGTCGAGCTCGCGGGCTTTTGCAATAATTGGCTCAGCAGATTGCTTTTGCTCTTGCGCTGTTTTTAATTCGCTTTGCTTTGTATTAAGTGTTGCGGCCTGCTCTTCTATAAGCGCTGCATGGTCAATATTTTTTAAGTCAGATATTTGTGTATTAAGGGCTTTATTTTGCGCAGTTAAATACTCATGTCGCTTTCGGTTGTCTTTTATTTCAAGCGCGCTTTGTGCTTGTTTTGCTTGCTCACTTTGCTGTGCAATTGCTTCAAGCTCGCTATTAGCATGCTGCTGATTTTTTGTGGCCTCTCCAAGTGCTTGTTCAAGGGTATTAGCTTGCTTATACCAGTTTAGACTTTGCTCTGTGCTTATTAGTGCTTTTTTAGTGTGTTCTATTTGCTGTTTTAGCTCGTTAAGCGTGATGTGTTTTACTGCTAATTCATCTTCACTTAATAAGGTATAGCTTGCGAGGCTTGCTTGAAGTAAATCAAATTTATCTTTTAATTCTTTGTTGCGCTCAAAAATACGTTTACCAATCAGGCTAAATTTATCTGTGCCCGTTAGGCATTCCAATAATTGAGCGCGTTCATCCCCAGTGGCTTTTAAAAATGCAGCAAACTCATGTTGCGCTAACAATACTGCACGGGAGAATTGATCAAAGCTTAAACCTATTTTGCTTTCTATTTGTTTTAGTGTTTGGCTTTTGTCGGCTATGAGGGTTTCATCTGGCAAGGTAACTAACGTATGCTCGGCTACTTTTAATTTACCAGTGGCTTTTTTATGGGTGCGCTGGATTGAATAGCGCGCGCGGTAAAGGTGTTTGTCTTGCCCTACAAAGTCAACTTCTGCGAAGCCTTCCCATTTTCCTCGACGCAATAAGTTGCGCGCATCGTTTAACTTTATACTGTCGCCATTAAAATCAATCAGGTTACCTTTATCACCTTTTAGCCGTGCTGTTTTTGTGTAAAGTGCTAAACAAATGGCATCTAAAAAGGTACTTTTACCCGCGCCTGTGTCGCCGGTTATAGCAAACAAGCCCGCATCTTTCAGTGGCGCTTGTGTAAAGTCGATTTCGGCGTCAACTATCGACGCTAAGTTATGTATGCGTACTGCGGTTATTTTCATAGTTGTTCTTGCTCCGCTAGTTCACTTATTACTTCGTTTAAAAGCACTTTTAGTTCATCGGGTACACTTTGCCCTGCCATGTCTTTGTCGCTTGCAAAGGCTTGCTCTAATAAATTGAGCGGGTTGAGCATTTCAACTTCACTTAAATCTTCAAATACAGTGTCGCTGCCGATGTTATCTGATTGTTCGCGTACGCGTTCGATACCGCAAAATTTTACATTTTTGCCCTCCAGTGCCTGTTCTATTTGTTCTCTGAAAGTGGTGTCGGTATCACTTGATTTAAGCTTTACGCGTAAAAATGGCGCTAAGGTATTTTGCGATATATCGAGGGTTTTAATTTGTTCGCACAATTCATCTAATGGTACACACTCCCCTTTTGGTAAAATAATAACGTCGGCTGCTCGCGGAATGTAAAGGGGGTTTACAGTTGTGCTAATGGCTTGTTTTTCATCGATTTTAAATTCGATAACATTAACTTGGTGCGTGTAGTTACGCTCTGAAAACGACATAGGAATAGGCGTGCCGCTGTAGCGAAAAGTGTCATTTTTAGCAACTTGTTGCGCTTTGTGTAAATGGCCCAGAGCGACATAGTTGGCTTTACTGCCAAATACATTGGCTGAAATAGATTCTTCCCCACCTATCACTAAGTTACGTTCTGAATCACTTGATATGTCGCCGCCTTTAGCATGTAAATGGCCCATTACTATTAACGGTGAATTTTGCTCATTAATTTTATAAGCATGATCTAAGGCAAGCTCATATGCTTTTGCAACGCCTTGTGCGTAGCTAGGGCCGTTTTTTGTTTGGCTTAGGGAACTTATATCACTTGAGCGTAAAAAAGGCATAGCAATTATTACAGCGCGTTTATTATTAGTATTTATTTCTAAAATAATATCGCTAGGCGCTGATACATCAAAACGCCCTACTACATGTGTATCAAACTGAGCAAGTAAAGGTTGAGCCGCCAATATACGGTTAGCAGAGTCATGGTTGCCCGCAATAATAACAACATGTAAATGTGGGCAGCATTTTTTAGCGTCTTTTATAAACTGATAAAGTTGGTTTTCGGCGCTAGCGCTGGGTGTTGCCGTATGATAAATGTCGCCTGCAACTAATAATAAATCTATTTGCTGCTCAACAAGTGTGGCAAGTAACCAGGTAAAAAATGCTTGATGTTCTACACGGCGGTCGTGTTCGTAAAATTGTTGGCCAAGGTGCCAATCTGAGGTGTGAAGGACTTTCATGTCGCGCTCTTAAAAACCAGTAAGAGCGCCAATATACCCAAGGCAATTAAAGATGCAAGCTTCAGTAGTACTAAACTGTTAGCTTAAGCTGTACCAAATGCCAAAAATTACCGGCAAAGCAATCAGTGCGATGAGTAGAGGTTTTTTTAACGTTTTACTTTGTTTGGATTGCAGTCTTTTAAGTGCGTTTGTTTCGTTACAAGCGGCTACTTTATCAATGTAAAAATAACCTGAATCAAGATACTGCTTACAGCTATTTTCGTTGGCTGGGATTGCAATTAGTTCTTGTTGTTTTTTTAGGATATAAAAATCCATAAGCCCACCGCATTTCTTACTTGTAATCGATAATATTTGAGGATAAATATTAATTATTTATTTGCCTCAAATAAAAAGGTGGGCGATTTTAAATACAAATGGCTACAAAGATCAACCAAAAACTACGGTATTTTTAATTTATCGTACAAATAATTAAAATTAGTGAAATCATCGCAATATTTGCGCCAATTATTAGCCATTTTTTACTGTGTTTTTGTTCAGTGTTAAGGCGTTTTAGTGCATCTTCTTTGTTACAGGCAGACACGACATTAACATACGAATAATGGTTGTTTTTGTAGTGTTGTAGTAGCTCTTTATTAGCAGGGATCGCTTCTAACTGCTGGGCCTTTTTCACAATGTAAAATTTCATATGGAGGACCTAAAAAACGTCACTTAATTTTACTGTAATCTAATTCGATGAACTTGACCTGAAGTTATTAGTACGGTTAATACACTTTCTTTTTAAAATTATACTCAGCTCGTATATTGTAAACCCCCTTTACACTTTGTTGTGAATTGAAATATGTAACAAATTATTCTTATTTTATTATTTTAAATATCAGTGAATATCACCCTAAAAATAGGGCGTTTGGTCGCTATTTAATTGAAGAAAACGGCTATATTTGACACAGTACGCTCACAAAATTAATTTAGGACTAACAATGAAAAAAATAAGTCTCACGCTAAGTGCGCTTTTATTGCCAGTGGTAATGTCAGGCGGTGCTTTTGCGTCTTCAGTTGAACAAACCAAAGGTTCGTTCGTTGATAAGTTTCGTCAATTAGACGAGGCATTACCTACACCAAATGTGTATCGTAGCGCAGCGGGTGAGCCGGGTGAAAATTACTGGCAACAAAAAGTAAATTACGATATTGACGTGAAATTAGATGAAAAAAAACGTCGTTTGAGTGCAAGCCAAAGTATTGAATATAAAAATAACTCGCCTCATACATTAAAATATTTATGGTTACAGTTAGATCAAAATATTTTTAAAAGCGATTCAATTGCTGAAACTACAAAAACATTTAAAAGCACACTTGAAAGCTTACCAGCGCACAAACCAGCAAAACTTAGCTTAGGGCAGTTGCGTCGTCAGCAGTTTATGAGCGATAACGAGCTTGGCTTTGCAATTAGCAATGTTAAAGACGAAGACGGCAAAGCACTACGTGTAACAATTGTAGATACATTAATGCGTATCGACTTAAATGAGCCGCTAAAGCCAGGTAAAGAAGTTGAGTTCAGCATGGACTTTGCGTTCAATATTGTTGAAGAAGATGCTGTAGGCGCGCGTTCAGGTTATGAGCACTTTGAAAAAGACGGCAACGATATATTTTTACTTGCACAGTGGTTTCCGCGTTTAGCAGCGTACACAGATTACGAAGCTTGGACAAACAAAGCCTTTTTAGGGTCGGGTGAATTTACCCTTGAGTTTGGCGACTACGATGTAGAAATTACAGTACCCGCTGATCACATTGTTTCGGCAACAGGTAAGTTAGATAACCCAAGTAAGGTACTTACAAGCACACAGCGTAAACGTTTAAAGCAATCGGAAACGGCTAAGCGCCCAGTGTTTATAGTGACCGAAGAAGAAGCACTCGAAAACGAAAAAGAAGGCACAGATAAAACGAAAACGTGGCGCTTCAAAGCCGAAAATGTTCGAGACTTTGCGTGGGCGTCTTCACGTAAATTTATGTGGGATGCAAAAGGGTATCAGCAAGGTGGCGATGTTCAGCCACTTGTAATGGCAATGTCGTTTTTCCCTAAAGAGGGTGGCGACTTATGGAAAAAGTACTCTACAGAATCAGTAGTACACACAATGGAAGTGTATTCAAAGTATTCGTTTGATTACCCATACCCAACTGCACAATCGGTAAATGGTCCGGTTGGTGGTATGGAATACCCAATGATCACTTTCAACGGTCCGCGTACTAAGTTACAAGATGACGGTACACGCACTTATTCTCAATCAGAGAAACGCTTTTTAATTGGCGTTGTTATTCATGAAGTTGGTCATATTTACTTCCCAATGATTGTTAACTCTGATGAACGTCAATGGACGTGGATGGATGAAGGCCTAAATAGCTTTTTAGATGGCGTTGCTGGGCGCGAGTGGGACCCTACTATTCCGTGGGGTGTTGAGCCTCGTGATATTGTGTCGTACATGAAATCTGAAGTTCAAGTGCCGATTATGACGCAATCAGATAGCGTACTTCGCTTAGGTCCTAATGCGTATACTAAACCTGCTGCCGCGCTTAACATTCTACGTGAAGTGATTTTAGGTCGTGATTTATTCGACTTTGCGTTTAAAGAGTATGCCCAACGTTGGAAGTATAAGCGCCCTACTCCTGCTGATTTTTTCCGTACTATGGAAGAAGCTTCAGGTGTTGATTTAGATTGGTTTTGGCGTGGTTGGTTTTACACCACAGACCATGTAGATATTTCGCTGGATAAAGTGTATCAACTTCGTTTAGATACTAAAAATCCAGATATTGACTACAGCCGCCTACGTGATATTGAAGCCGATAAGCCAACATCGTTATTTGTTGAGCGTAACCGCGCTGAAGGTAAAAAAACATGGGTTGAGCAAAACCCTGATATTACCGATTTTTACGACGAAAATGACCGTTTTACGGTAACGAATAAAGAGCGTAATGCTTACAACAAGTTTTTAAAAGGGCTTGAGCCGTGGGAGCGTAAAACGCTAGACCGCGCACTAAGTGACGATCAAAACTACTACGTAATGGAATTTTCAAACCTAGGTGGTTTGGTAATGCCTATTTTACTTGAGCTCACGTACGAAGATGGTAGCAAAGAAGAGCGCTATATACCTGCTGAAATTTGGCGTCGTAATCATAAAAACGTGCAAAAGCTTATTGTTACAGATAAAGATAAACCGCTTGTATCAGTAAGCGTTGATCCGCGATGGGAAACAGCAGATGTCGATATAGAAAATAATAACTACCCGCGTCGTATTATTCCTTCACGTATTGAAGTGTTTAAAAAGAGTAAAAGCAAAGCTAAAGTGAGTCGCGATATCATGCAAGATATTAAAACAGAGCTTAAGAGCGATGAGAAAAAAGACGAAAAAGATGACGTTGAGGAACAGCAATAATGCGTTTTTTGCTTATTGTTGTTTGCCTTTTAGTTGCTGCGCCAAGTTTGGCGCATCAATTAAAATCATCTGTTACAACCGTACTTTTTAACAAAAGAACCCACAACGTTGAGCTTATGCATCGATTTTACTTGCACGATACAGAGCATGCGGTTGGTAGTTTGTTTAAAGGCAAAATAGACATAATTAGTAATAAAAACGACCAGCAACGTTTTGCTAAATATGTTGAGTCACATGTGGCTTTGCAAACATTAAGTGGTGACGCTGTGCCCCTAAGTTTTGTTGGCGCGCAGGTTGACGGTAAGTTTTTTTGGGTTTACCAAGAGGCGCCCATCCCACAGGGAATTGAAGGGATAAAAATGAGTAACGGTGCGCTGCGCGATTTGTGGCCATCGCAAGTAAATATGGTCAATGTTGAAGGCAAAGGTAGGGTTAAAACCCTCAACTTTGCTCAAGACGATACCTGGCTTGAAGCTCGCTTTGAGACTAACTAACTCATCATTAATACTCAATGCGCACTTTGTTTAAGTGCGCATTTTAATGCGCTGTTTAAGCTGTGTTCATAATTGATCGGTAAAATATTGAGATACGTAAAAATCTAGGTTGTTTATATTTACCTTGTTTTGCGCAACATACAACTAGCTGCTAAGCTTCTTTTCGTTGGTAGTTGCTTAGAAGTTAATGAACACCTCGCACTATTAATTTAAATATAATTAGTATTAACTGTTCCCACTTAAGGGTGTAAGCTCAGAGAATTTTATGTTTGAAAAAAGCTTAACTAATTATTTTCACAAACAAGGATTGGTATGACGACTCAGGTAGAGGCTATCCATGGTGTTATTTTTGATCTAGATGGTACATTAGTATCGTCAGAGCTCGACTTTTCACTTATTAAAGCCCAAATTGGCTGTCCCGATAACGAAGATTTACTCGAATTTATAGCGGAACTTCCTTCTCCTTACATGCGCGAAGAGGCAATGAACATTGTTCATCAGCATGAATTACTAGACGCTCAACATGCCACGTTACTACCTGGCGTAAGTGAAGCCATTGCACTTTTACATGAACGAAATATTCCTATGGCAATCGTGACGCGCAATTTCGACAAAGCCGCTGCACTTAAATTAAAAAATAATCCTCTTCCTATCAGTACAGTGCTTACACGAAGTGATGCACCCGCTAAACCTGATCCGAGTGCATTAAATGCCATTGCTACGCTTTGGAGCATAAGTGCTGATAACCTGCTGTATGTGGGCGATTATTTGTACGACATTCAAGCTGCACACAATGCTAAAATGCGTGCATGTTTATACGCTCCAGATGAAACGCCGTCTTACGCAGATCAAGCCGATTACGTTTTGCATGATTTTTACGACTTAGTTGCTTTAGTTGAAAGCTACGCTAAAAAAGTAGAATTATGTTAAATTAGCCGCTGATTGATTTCAGTTGTATACATTACTTATAAAATGCACGTAAGGTTTACTAGCCCAACTCGCTTTGAATTGTTAAAATATTAAAAAGTAATGTATTTATTAGAGGCACATAATGGGCAGAGCATTTGTAGTTCGTCAAAGTTCTATGATCAAAACAGCCAATGCAAAAACAAAAGTAAATTCAAAGTACGGTAAGGAAATTTACGTTGCTGCTAAAAATGGTGAACCCGATCCTGAAGTAAACCAAACTTTGCGTCGTCTAATCGAAAAAGCTAAAAAAGACCAAGTCCCTGCACATGTTATCGACAAAGCAATAGAAAAAGCAGCCGGTGGAGCAGGAGAGGACTATGCTGTTGCTCGATACGAAGGTTATGGCCCTGGCAACTGTATGGTAATTGTTGATTGCTTAACCGATAACCCAAACAGAACAATTAAAGATGTGCGTTTGCCGTTTACTAAAACTGACTCAAAAATAGGTACGCCTGGTTGTGTAGCGCACATGTATGATCATTACGCGGTATTGGGTTTTGCAGGCGATGACGATGAAGTTGTTTTAGAAGCGCTAATGATGGCAGACGTTGACGTTGCTGATGTAGAGGCTGAAGATGGAAAAATTTCGGTTTTTGCACCGCCTACAGAATACTTTAAGGCTAAAACAGCGCTTGAAGATGCATTTGAAGGTATTAACTTTGAGGTAGACGAAATTACTTTTATCCCTCAAGTTAATATTGATATTGAGGACGAAGAGGTCATAGCTAACTTCGATAAATTTATAAATATGCTTGAAGATTGTGACGATGTACAAAATGTTTATCACAATGCAATTATAAAAAAATAACCTAACTTCGTTTATTTATAGAAAATAAAATTAAAAAGCGTGTTTTGTGTATACAAAACACGCTTTTTTGTATTTACAGAAATGTTAGGTATTCATAGAGATTATTGATTTATGCGTTTCTATTTTAAAATGTCCACATTTTATTGTATTTATTCACATTGTTATGGATATCGGTGTGCTTATTATTTAATTTAGATAATAAAAAACCAGCCCTGAGGCTGGTTTTGACACGAAATAAACAATTAAGATACAGCGTTAAACATTTGGAGTGTATTAACTTTGCTGTAACTTATACTGTATACGGTAGCTATGTAATAACGGTTCAGTATAGCCACTAGGTTGTGTTGTTCCTTCAAGTACTAAGGCGAGAGCTGCTTGAAACGCAATACTATTTTTTAGTGTTTCAGGGCTGCTGGCCATTGGGGTATAGGCTTTATCGTGTTCGTTTTGGCCGTCTACTACCTTAGCCATTTTTGCCATTGTGGATGTAATTTGTTCTTGTGTACATATACCATGCAATAACCAGTTAGCCATATGTTGGCTTGAAATTCTAAGTGTTGCTCTGTCTTCCATTAGTCCGACATGGTTAATATCTGGCACTTTAGAGCAGCCTACACCTTGGTCTATCCATCGTACTACGTAACCTAAAATACCTTGCGCATTGTTTTCTAGCTCACTTTGTATATCTTCTTTTGAAAGTGACGATGGGTCATGCATCAGTGGTGGAGTAAGCAGGTTGTCAAGGCTTGCTATGGCACGCTGAGCGATTGCGTCTTGCTCGCTAAAAACATTAATATCATGGTAATGCATAGCATGCAGTGTTGCAGCAGTAGGCGAGGGTACCCATGCTGTATTAGCACCCGATTTAGGGTGTGCTAACTTTTGCTCCATCATTAGCGCCATTTTATCAGGCATAGGCCACATACCTTTGCCTATTTGAGCTTTTTGGCTTAATCCACAGGCAAGGCCAATATCGACGTTGCGATCTTCGTAAGCACTGATCCACGGCTGTTGTTTTATTTCGGCTTTAGGGAGCGCAACACCCGCTTGCATAGATGTGTGAATTTCGTCGCCTGTACGGTCTAAAAAGCCAGTGTTAATAAATACAACACGTTGTTTTGCTTCATTTATACATGCTTTTAAGTTTACAGATGTACGACGTTCTTCATCCATAATACCCATTTTTAAGGTGTTTTTTGGTAAGTTTAATGCCTCTTCTACATGGGTAAACAGTGTACTTGTAAACGCAACTTCTTCTGGGCCATGCATCTTAGGTTTTACAATATTAATGCTCTGTGCACTGCTATTTTTTACACCAGACGTTTTATTTAAGTCGTGCAGGGCAGCTGTGGCAGTAAACATTGCATCCATTATGCCTTCAAAAACTGGCTCTCCGTAAACGTCAGTAATAGCAGGGTTTGTCATTAAATGGCCAACGTTTCTGACAAACATCATGCTGCGGCCCTTAAGTGTTATAGCATTGCCATTAATAGAGGTATATGTTCTGTCGCTCTGCAGCGTACGCTCCACGACTTTATCGCCTTTTTTAAACGATTCAACCAAGTTACCTTGCATTAAACCAAGCCAGTTTTTATAAACCTGTACTTTGTCTTGTGCATCGACAGCGGCTACAGAGTCTTCACAATCCATAATAGTGGTTAGAGCCGCTTCAAGTACCACATCTTTTAAACCCGCTTTATCAGCTTGGCCAATAATATGGTGATGATCTATTTGTAATTCTATATGTAAACCGTTGTTTTTAAGTAATACAACGCTTGGGTTTTGTGCTTCTCCCTGGTAGCCAATTAACTGAGATGGGTCAGCTAACGTGGTTTGAGAGCTGTCACGCAATGTAATAACCAGTGCGCCGTTTACAACAGAATAGTTAGTGCTTTCTATATGCGAGCCGTTTTCAAGCGGGAGTGCTTTGTCTAAAAACTGGCGTGCGTATGCCATTACTTTAAAGCCACGAACAGGGTTATAGGTAGTGCCTTTCTCGGCTCCGTCATCTTCACTTAATACGTCAGTGCCATACAAGGCATCGTATAAAGAGCCCCAGCGTGCGTTAGCCGCATTAAGTGCAAAGCGTGCGTTACTTACTGGAACAACTAATTGTGGGCCTGCTGTAACTGCTATTTCGGGTTCAACCTGTTGTGTTTCAATTTTAAAATTAGCAGGCTCTGGTACAAGGTAGCCAATGTCACTTAAAAAGCGTTGGTATTGCTCGCTATCCCACGTTTTATTTTCAATGTGGTATTGGTCAATTTGTTGTTGCAGTAGTTCACGTTTGGCCAGTAATGCTTTGTTTATTGGCGTGAGTGTTTGAACAATTTTTGCAAAACTTTGCCAAAATTGGTGTTCTGATAAGTGTGTACCAGGTAGTAGTTGAGTTTTAACAAAGTCAGCAAGCTCTAAATCTACGCTGAGTCCTGAATGTGTGAGAGTGTGGGTCATAATTGCCTTCCTTAAACGGTCGCCATAGTATTTGTGCGTTTGAGCAACAATAACGTAAAAAAGTCATGTTGAGTGTGTTTTTGATATTCACAAAAAATATAGTCGTAATAAAAACTATAAATTTACTAAATCTGAAAAATAAGCCTAATGTTGAATTAAGCGCTACGGAGCACTAGCAACGTCGCCACTCTCACAACATAAATTATTTATATACCCGTTCGAAGGACTTTATTATGACAACATATCAACGCGAAACCGATACACTTTCTACTTTATGCCAATCTCAAGGTAATGCATGGCAGGCAATTAACCCAGAGTATGCAACTCGCATGCGTTTACAAAATCGTTTTCGCACTGGGATTGAAATTGCTCAATACACAGCAGACGTAATGCGTGAAGATATGGCCGCTTACGATAAAGATACAAGCCAGTACACACAGTCTTTAGGGTGTTGGCATGGCTTTACTGCCCAGCAAATGATGATGGCTATTAAACGCCACCAAAAAACAACTAAACGTAGTTATGTTTACTTAAGTGGTTGGATGGTTGCTGCACTTCGCTCTGCGTTTGGTCCGTTACCAGACCAAAGCATGCACGAAAAAACATCTGTACCAGCGCTTATTGAAGAAATTTACACATTTTTAAAGCAAGCCGATGCCCGTGAGCTTGACCACTTATTTAATGACCTTGACGAGGCAAAAGCAAATGGCGGCGATGTTCAAGCTGTGCTTGATAAAATCGACAACTTTGAAACGCACGTGGTTCCAATTATTGCTGATATTGATGCCGGTTTTGGTAACGAAGAAGCGACCTACTTACTTGCTAAAAAAATGATTGAAGCCGGTGCATGTGCTATTCAAATCGAAAACCAAGTATCTGATGCTAAACAATGTGGTCACCAAGCGGGTAAAGTAACCGTACCTCACGAAGACTTTTTAGCAAAAATTAATGCGGTTCGCTATGCATTTTTAGAGCTAGGTATCGATAACGGTATTATTGTTGCTCGTACTGACTCATTAGGTGCTAGCTTGACTCAAAAAGTACCGGTATCACAAACTCCAGGTGACTTAGCAAGCCAGTATAATGCCTTCTTAGAGACTACACCTATTAATGGCGTAGAAGACTTGAACGAAGGTGATACGGCGATGAAAATTAACGGTGAGCTTTGTAAGCCAACTCGCCTTGAAAATGGTCTGTTCCAGTTCCGTGAAGGAACAGAGAAAGACCGCGTAGTACTTGATTGTGTTACTAGCCTTCAATCGGGCGCAGATTTATTGTGGATTGAAACCGAAAAGCCGCACGTAAAACAAATTGCTGAACTTGTAAACCGCGTTAAAGAGCAAGTACCAAACGCTAAACTAGTTTACAACAACTCACCTTCATTTAACTGGACGCTTAAATTCCGTGAGCAAGTTTATCAAGAGTGGGCAGAAGAAGGCCGCGACCTTAGCGCATACCCAAGCTTAGGCGATAACAAAGCATTGATGGCGCCAGAAATGGATGCAACAGAGCTTGCCGCTGCTGCTGACGTACTTGTACAGAACTTCCAACGTGATGGTGCACGTGAAGCGGGTATTTTCCACCACTTAATTACGCTGCCTACTTACCACACAGCAGCACTTAGCACAGATATTTTGTCAGAGGGCTACTTTGGTGACCTAGGCATGCTTGCTTATGTGCGTGATGTTCAACGTCAAGAAATTCGTCGTGAACAGGCTTCTGTTAAACACCAAGACCTAGCAGGTTCTAACATTGGTGATACACATAAAGAGTACTTCTCTGGTGATAACGCATTAAAAGCCGGTGGTGAAGATAACACCATGAACCAGTTCTAAAATTTCTAGATAGTGTTACTCAAGGGCCGCAAGGCCCTTTTTTTATGCGCAATAAAGTCTTTCTTAATAACAAGGCCTTTAGCCGTATTTAAAGCGAATTTTTTATGAGGAATAAAGCTTACATCAGGTTACTTAGGTATTGTAGATCATAGTTTTACTAACAATAGATACACAGATCACGATTTAACTAGCTAACCGTATTTGTAGATCAGAGTTTAACTAACCACTTAATTAAAGTGTTTTGTAAGTATTTTTTTGCTGTAAAGGGGCTTAAAAGAGTAATGAAAGGTTTGAAATGCGTTAATTTTTGCTGTTTTTAGTGCTTAAACTCAATTTATAAACCAATTTTTTACCAACGCTTACCTTTCACAAAACAAATTTTTACTAACTGAAAGGCTATAAACAGTGACTCAAACCGGTTTTTTACTAACTCAAGCTATAAAAAAAGCTATAAACCGAAATTTTACTAACTGAGAAATGGGTTAAGTCCGATATGTAATGTGTCATTAAAATGTAAAGGGGGTTTACACTTTGCATATATACAAAAGCCACTTTAAAAAAGTGGCTTTTAATAATTAACTCAAATGAAAAGTTATTTACTGTGCTTATCAAACCACCATTGAATATAAGCCACTTTAGTCATTAAGTTAGACGGACGCGCTGTAATACCATGTGATGCATCGGGTATACGAACCATAGCGGTGTCTACACCTTGTAGCTTAAGCGCTTGGTAGTATTGCTCTGTTTCAGAAATGGGTGTTCGGTAGTCAGCTTCACCTGTTAGTAGCATTGTAGGGGTAGTCACATTACCTACATAACTAATTGGCGAGCGTTTCATATAATGCTCTATGTGGTCCCAAGGTTTGCCTGGAAACCAGTAATCAGCAAAAAAAGGATAAAAGTCGGCAGTTAGTACAAAGCTGATCCAATTTATAACGGGTTTTGCAACAACGGCAGCAGCAAATCGGTCAGTGTGACCTACAATCCAAGCAGTTAGTACACCTCCGCCAGAGCCACCGGTAACAAATAGTTTAGATTCATCAATAAATTCTTTTGCAATAAGTGCATCAACTCCAGTCATTAAGTCATCAAAGTCATTACTTGGGTAATTATGATGAATAGTTTGTGCAAACTCTTTCCCATATGAGTCACTTCCGCGCGGGTTCATATATAACACTACATTACCTTTTGCTGCAAAAAGCTGAACTTCGGCACTAAAGTGAGGGCCATAATTAGCCACCGGCCCGCCATGAATTTCGAGCACGAGAGGATATTTTTTAGATTTATCAAATCCTGGCGGGTAGGCAATCCAGCCCTGTATAGGTAATTGGTCGTGGCTTGATTTAAGCCAAATTTCTTCTACTTTAGCCAGTTGTTTATCACCCAGTGCATCGCTATTAAGCGTGGTTAAGCGCTCAGTTTTACCGCGTTTAATGGTTGCTATATCTGCAGGGCGTTGAGTGTCGGCAAGTGTAAAAGCAATATCGCCGTTACTGCTTATATCAAAATCCCCGCCTGAATATGGCCGGCCGAATGCCACACTGCCAATTTTTTCGGTGATCACCTTACGTTTACCACTACGAGGTTGGTAGGCGAGTGCGGTTTGGCCTTCATCGGCATAGCTAAAATAGAGGCCTTTTGAATTTGCGTTCCATTTTATTTGGCCAACGCTGCGATCGAAATCGCTAGTTAGGCTTTGGGTATCACCGGTTTTTAAATCACGAATATAAAGTTGAGTGTTCTCGTAATTAGTGCGCTTGTCATCGTAGCCAGTATAAGCAAGGTAACGACCATCAGGCGAGACTTTTGGCTGTTGATCTGGGCCATTTCTATCAGTGATGGCTTCAATGGTTAATGTAGTAAGGTTTAGCTTATATACTTCAGTATTTGTGGGTTTAAGCTGGTTATTTTCATGCCTATTAGCTGAATAATACAGTGAGCTACCATCTTTACTAAAGCTGACATCGCCAGCGTTATCAAATTCATCACGGGTAAGTTGCTTAGCATTTCCGCCGTTAGCATCAAGTATAAATAACGGATTAAAGCCTTTTTGCGAGTAGCCGCCGCCATCAGCTCGGTAGTATACATCGTCAATAAATTTAGCTGGCTCTGCCCACTTAGCGCCTTTAGGTTTCCCTGGCAAATTGATAGGTGCTACGGTTTTGCTTGGTACAAACATACTGAATACAAGCTGGCTTGAATCGGGAGTCCAGTTAATAGCGCGAGGGCTACTGGTTAAATTACTTATTTTGGCAATGGCACCGGTTTTAAGCCACTTCATATAAATTTGGCTGCTGCCATCGCGGGTAGAAATAAACGCTAAGCGCTCACCATCGGGAGATAAAACAGGGGAGTAGTCCATATGCACGCCAGACGTTAGTGGCTGCATTTGTTTGGTCTTATAATCAACAGACCAAATGTTTCCGACTTTTCGGTCTGTTTTTATATCCATGCGGTTTCGCACAAAGTAAACGGTTTTGCCGTCGTCGGTAATATCTATTTGGTTGGCGTATTCTAAGTCGAATATATCTTGAAGTTGCAATGTGTGTGTATCGTCTTTTGCGCTGGCTAAATGGCTTGCGCTTAATATAAGACTAAGTGCTAAAAACTGTTTCATTATTAATCCCTGTTGTTAACGTATGTACAGTTATAAGTGAGGGATTATTAAATTAACAGCACAATGCGATGAAGCTCATAATTAACTCTATTATTGCATTAATTTAGTAGAGTTATAAAAGCTGTAAAGGGGGTTTACAGCTTTCATAAATTACTAAGCGTCAGTCACAAAGTGCTTTTATTTCTTTGATGAGTTCAATTGCATCATTATTGTCGCCATGAACACATAGGCTGTGCGCATTAAGCATAAGTTGCTTACCTGAGCATGTGGTTACACTGCCATTTTGCAATAGCTGTTTTACCTGCGTTAATAGGGCGTGCTTATTTAGCACGCTGCCATCGAGCTTACGAGAAACCAAATAGCCTTCATCGGTGTACTGCCTGTCTGCAAACGCTTCGAGTATCAATTCAACATTACACTGTTTAGCTAACTGAACGTGTTTTTCAGCGTTCTTGGTGGCTAAAATCATCAGTTTTAATGTGCTTGGGTAGCTCGCGACAGCAGATATAACGGTTGCTAACAGGTCGTTATTAGCCATCATATCGTTATAAAGCGCACCATGTGGTTTTACATAGCTTAAAGTTAGCCCCTGTATTTTTGCCATGCCTTCAAGAGCCGCTATCTGATAATGAATACAATTAGTTAGTTCGCTTGTTGATAACGCCATAGAGCGTCGGCCAAACCCTTGAAGATCAGGATAACTTGGGTGTGCCCCCACCATTACGTTGTTTTGTTTAGCTAACTTTAATGTTGTTGCTATTACATCAGGGTCACCGCCATGAAAACCACAAGCAATATTAGCCATATTAATATGCGGCATAACTTGATCATCCAAGCCCATTTTCCATGAACCAAAGCTTTCGCCTAAATCACAATTAAGTTTCATGTTAATGGCCTTTTTGCGGTTTAATGGTAACAGGCAAGGTGCCATTGGCAGTGGCTTGCCCCACTATTACTTTAGCGAGTGCGGTAAACGCAGGGCCTGAAACACGCTCATGCTTGTCTACATCAATATTGTAAGCATAAGAGGCCAATACACTGTGAGCATAGTCGCCAAATTTGGCGATATCGTAAGGGGCTCTCAAACTTATAAATACAGTACGCTTATTAAATTTATTAGCCATGGCAAGCAGTGACTCAAGCGCTTTAGGTTGCTCTGCATTATTTAAAGCAAAGCTTGGGTTATCGGCTAAGTCATCCATACCGCCAATTTCAACCGCACTTTGATTCGGCGTGGCATTACCCGCTATAACAACATCAGCGGTTTTAATGTTCAGGGTTGCTTTCGCAGAGTCAAACCCTTGTAAGCTGCTACAGCTAAACGTAATAGATGATGAACTTACCGATTCAATTGCTTGTTGCATAGCCATACATTTGCGTGTGTCGGGCATAATAATATGTATGTGTTGGCCATCATTTAAATTTAGCGGCAATGTATTTTGTGTGTTTTTTACTTGTGTTATTGCTGCTAGAGCAAGCTCTGCTTCTACTTTTCTGTGCTGTTCGTTACCTATTATATTTTTTGCATGAACGACTGCATTGATAGGATCAAACTCAGTGGATAACTCAAATGAATTTTTAAGTGAAACAATACGCGCAGCCGATTGTGATATTTCTTGCTCATCTAATTGATTTGATTTAACAGCGTTAACTAACGACTTAATAAGCTCATCAAGCTTTGTTATATCATCGGGAGTTCTTATTTCTATTGGCATAAGCGCAATATCAACACCAGCTAAAAACGTATTTATAACCGCTTGAGTGGGTGAAAAAAACTGACTGATCCCTGCCATATCGAGTGCGTCGGTAACCACCACACCTTTATAGTTAAGCTCACCTCTTAAAATATCGGTAATGATAGTGCGCGACATAGTGGCGGGTTTAACCATTGTTTTGCCTTCTACTGAGACAAACGTTGAACTATCAAGCGCCGGATATTGTATATGCGCTGTCATGATCATACCGGGGTTTTGTTCGGCAATAATATGTTTAAAGGGGGCTAAATCTTGTTCGTAAATAATACTTTTTGAGTGGCCAACATTAGGAAGCCCTGTATGGCTATCAACGTGAGTATCGCCATGCCCCGGGAAATGTTTGAGCGATGTAATTATGCCATTACTTTCAAAGCCAGCAACTTGTGCTGCGCCGAGCTCACCCACATGTTGTGGGTTCTCACCAAACGAGCGTACATTTATTACCGGATTGTCTGGGTTCATATTTACATCAATGGTGGGTGCATAATTGACGTTGATACCCAGTGCGCTTAGCTCCTTGGCAATAACGGTTGCTGATTTAGTCGCAAAGTCAACGCCGTGCTGTTTATAGGTTGCACCAATAGACATATTACCCGTAAACGAGGTTGCAACATCACGCGGCAGGCGTGCAACTCGGCCGCCTTCTTGATCTATTGATATAAATAGCGGCAGTTTGCTTGCTGATTTACTGGCAGCGGTTTGAAGTTGGTTATTAAGCGCAATAGTTTGCTCAATTGACTGGGTGTTTTCTGAAAACAATATAACGCCACCAATGTTATAGTCGCTGATTGCTTGTGCCAATGGTTTTGGTAACTCTGTCATTGGTGTTCTGCAATGTTCACGTGTGCCTTTTTCACAAAAATAACGAAAGTCGAGTATTAACTTTTGTCCTAGTTTTTGCTCAAGAGAAAGAGCCGGTTTTGCAACCGTAGTAAGTGATGGCATTAAGCACCCAGATATAAAAATAATTGACGATAAAACATACTTATTTAGCAAAATACACTCCAAAGCTAAATAAAATGAACAAGTGAAAGCAGCTTATCTATTTTTTTATATAACTGCAAAATAAGCGCAGCCTAGTTACTACGGGGAAATATAACGTCACAGTGTAATAGATGGTTATTTGGCTGGTTATTAAAAATACACTATGTGCTCAAATATTAGATAATTAATGAGTGAAGAGGTATAATCGTAGATACTCTTTAACAAAGTACTTGCTGTAATGGCAGTGTACTGTGGGCAGTTTACTTTTGCTGAATAAATTATTTCCTGTGCTTAATCTTCGTCTTCTTATTGTGATGTTGGCTTTTTCTGCGTCGTTGGCAACGCTTATTAGTAGTTTTTATTCCACATACCAAGTACAAAAAGAGCAATTGATAAATCACACATTAAAAAGTAATTATGCCTATGCCAATAAACTTGCCTCAGCAACCGATAATTTCCTAGAGTCAGCAAAACAACAGCTAGCCTATTCTGCAAAGAAAATTGAGCAAAACATTAACAATGCTTCACTATTACAAGAAGAAGTAACACGCTTAAATTTGCAAACAAATAGCTTTAATTCAGTTGTTGTAAATAAAAATGGAATCATGAATGTTACGTCTCCTTATTTGCCTGAAATTATAGGGAAATCAATTTCCTCACCAGGCTCATCACAAGCTTTGAAAGAAAAAAAACCATTAATTAGTATGCCGTATATGTCGGCGGCTAAAAACTTAATTATTTTTATTTCGCATCCTTTGTTTGATAAAAACGGTAATTACTTAGGGTATGTTGGCGGTTCGCTCTATCTAAAAGAAAGAAACATATTAAATGATCTTCTAGAGCAACATTTTTATGAAGGAGGCTCGCACATATATGTGGTCGACGGGAATAAACAAATATTATACCACCCAGACAAAAAACGCATAGGCACAAGCGTTACCAATAACAAAGTGATCAATGCGGTTATAACAGGGCAGTCGGGCCAAGTTACAGTATTAAATAGTAAAAATGTAGAAATGCTCGCAGGGTTTGCACCTGTAACAGCTGCGAATTGGGGGATTGTTGCTCAGCGCCCAGTAAAAGCAACGCTTGCTTCTCTAGATACATTAATTATGGAAGTCTTTGCAAGAACACTTCCCATGGCATTAGTCACCTTTATACTTATTGGTGTTTTTTCGCATTTTATTTCCCGGCCATTAAAGCAGTTGGCTAATAGCGTTAATAGGCTCGACGAAGCAAACAGTGTAGATAAACTAAAACGCATTAAATCGTGGTACTTTGAAAGCCAAAAGCTAAAGCTAGCTATGCTTAACGGCGTAAATATATTGCATACACAAATCGGCCAGTTAAAACACGATGCTCAAACCGATCCGCTCACAAATACACATAATCGCAGAAGCTTAAATGGTTTGCTCAGCCAGCTTATGCTTAACAACACGCCGTTCGCTATTTTAGAAATAGACATCGATTTTTTTAAGCGTGTAAACGACACTTTTGGGCACGATAAAGGCGATGAAGCACTTAAAATATTAGCTGACATTATAAAAAATATCTCTCGGAAAGGGGATATTGTCTCGCGTATTGGTGGTGAGGAGTTTTTACTTGTATTGCCTCATGAAGACAGCCAAAGTGCCCTAAAAATAGCAGAGCGATTACGCACCACGGTTGAAACAACTCAAATGGAAACAATCGGGTTTATTACCGTTTCAATCGGAATTGCAACTTGGCCAACCCACAGCAATAACATAGACCAAGTATACAAATGTGCAGACAAAGCCCTATACCATGCTAAAGAGCATGGCCGTAACCGCTGCGTAGTGGCAGAGCCCAGTTAATTTAGACATGTTAAACCTGAATTAACCTTTAGCTGGAATAAGGTTTACTTTAAAAGCCCTTAAATTTATTTAGGGGCTTTTTTATTCCTTAAGTTTTCTTTAAGTTTCGCTCTTTAAATTATAAACATACTCCTTAAACGGGCGATGTTTATGCAATTAGCACAGTCAAACTTACCACTAAATTACACATCTAATCCGACACATTATATCAGTGCTCGAGTGAATGATGAGCATCGAAATGCACTAGAGGCCGCAGTAAAAGAGGGGTTTTTAGTGGCTTACAATGCAACGCTTAAATCATTTATGCCGCTACTTTGCCAATACACAACAAGTGAGGGGCAATGTACGTTAGGTTTAAGGCAAGCTACCTCTTCCTTATTTATTGAGCAGTACACGGCAGAGCCCATCGAGCACTTTTTATTAGAACAAACTCCGCGTAGTAAAATTTTTGAGCTAGGTAATTTATGCTCTACACATCGAAAGGCAACGCTTGGGCATTTTATTGTTGTTAACGAGGCGCTTTACCATACTGGAGCTAAATATTTAGTATTTTGCGCCACTAAAAAAGTACGAGCTATGCTTCGACTGTTAGGTGTTAACTGCACTGAAATTGCTGTTGCTAACAGCTTTGTAGTAGAAAACCCATTAAGTTGGGGAAGTTATTACGCTAATCAACCAACTGTCTGTGTTGTGAGTTTAGAGCAAGCTCACCAACAAATCGTAAAAACAACAGAGCTTTATAGTTTATTACGTCAAAACCAGCATGAAATTGATACATTAGCGAATGCATTGGTGAAAATATGAGTTTATATGATACGCAATCAAATGCAGCTATTGTTGTTTCACACAGTAATAATAAAACCCATGAAATAAGTGGAAAAGAGTTTGACCAACAAACCACAACGTTGGCTAATACTTTAAAGACTTTTGAAGGAAATGTGGTTGCTTTTCAGCTTGATAACACCCCTGCATGGCTAGCCTTAGATTTTGCAACTCGAATAATCGATAAAGTGGCTATACCTATCGCTCCATTTTTTAGCGAGCAACAAACGCAGTATGTACTCAATCAATGTGGCGCTGCTATTTTTATTACAGATACTCTGCCTGGTCCTAACCAGCATCCAGCGTTCACTGTTATGTTATTTGATTACTATTGTTTGTATATATACTCACAAACAGTGAGTAAAGCAGTTAACTACTTCGATACGACCCAAAAAGTAACGTTTACATCAGGCTCGACAGGTGAACCAAAAGGGGTGTGTTTGTCTGCTCACAGTCAAATGCAAGTGGCGCAATCATTGTGCGATAAAATTAATATTAATCAGCCTGTGCATTTATGTTTATTACCACTGGCGGTGCTTCTTGAAAACATAGCAGGTGTATATGCGCCTTTGAAAAGTGGCGGTCAAGTTCATTTAATACCACTGAACGAACTCGGTTTTTTAGGGTCTTCGTTAGCGCAACCTAATGCACTTATTAACGCTATTGATAAAGTAAATCCTAATACACTTATATTGGTGCCAGAGCTTTTAACATGCCTTGTTGCTTTTGCAGAACAAGGCTGGCAGCCGCCTAAATCACTCAAGTTTATAGCAGTGGGTGGGGCGATTGTAGATAAAACCATAATTGTTAAAGCTAGAAGTTTAAATTTACCTGTTTATCAAGGTTATGGACTATCTGAAGCAGCGTCGGTAGTTAGCTTAAACACAGTCAAAAACGATAATTACCATAGTGCAGGTCGTGTTCTTCCTCATATTCAAACCAAGATTACAGACAATCAATTATATATTAAGGGAGACCTGTTTTTAGGGTATTTAAATCACCCGCCACACGATCAAAACCAGTGGTACGCCACCGGAGACTTGGTTGAGCAACAAAATAATACATTATTTATTAAAGGGCGGATAAAAAATCTAATTATTACCAGTATGGGGCGTAATGTGAATGCTGAATGGCCTGAATCATTATTGCTAAGCCAAAGTGGCATTTTACAAGCGGTTGTTTTCGGCGAAGGTAAACCCTTTTTAACCGCCATTATTTACGTCAATTCAACACTAAACAAACAAAGCTTAACTCTACTTATAAATAACGTAAACCAACAATTACCTGATTACGCTCGCATAAAAAAATGGCACTGCATAGCTAAGCCATTAACTGCTCAACAAGGGTTGTTAACAACTAATAATCGTCCAAAACGACAAGCAATTAGTCGCCATTACCACCATGTTTTCGAACAATTTTACCGACTTGGAGAAGTAATTAATGAGTAATTTTTTTAATACATTAAAAGCACAAACACAAAACGAGCGTGAGTACTTATTAGCTGCGCCAATTATACAGCGTGTATTTAACGGACAAGCAACGCTTGAAGAATATGCCTCTTTTCTGGCGCAGGCTTATCATCATGTAAAACACACGGTTCCTTTAATGATGTCAGTTGGCGCGCGTTTAACAGATGAGCAAGAATGGTTACGCGAAGCGGTAGCAGAATACATTGAAGAAGAAATTGGCCATCAAGAATGGGTACTTAACGATATTGCCGCTTGTGGTTTTGATAAAGAACGCGTGCGTCATTCCAAGCCACAGTTTGCAACAGAAATAATGGTGTCGTATGCCTACGACAGTATTGCTCGTAAAAACCCGTTGAGCTTTTTTGGTATGGTCCATGTGCTCGAAGGTACTTCTATAGCACTGGCCGACGGGGCTGCATCAAATATTGCAAGCGCCGTGGGTTTACCAAAAAAAGCGTTTAGTTATTTAACCTCTCATGGTGCCTTAGATATTGAGCATGTGAAGTTTTTTGAAGACCTCATGAACAAAATAACCAATGAGGCCGATCAACAAGCAATCATCCATGGTGCAAAGTGTTTTTACCGTTTATACGGGAATATATTTCGCGATTTAGATAGTGAACCCTTTTTTAAGACTACTACGCAAAGTGCATCTGTATGAGTGGGGCTCTATGTGTATTAACCGGTGCCTCGGGTGGAATAGGGCAAGCTTTTGCAAAAATGTTACATGATCAAGGTTGGTCATTATTGTTGGTGGGGCGTAATAAACAAGCCCTTGAAGCCTTAAACAAAACGCTCCCAAATAGTGAGGTTTTTATTGGTGATTTAACCGATGAAGCTACCCGCGTTAATTTAGCTATAAAAGCAAACCAACTCGGTGGTACTAAGTTGTTGATTAATAACGCAGGCATTAATGTTGTGCAAGGTTTGAAGCAAACTAGTAGTGATCATATAGACTCGGTATTGAGCACCAATTTATTGGTCCCCATAAAATTATGCCAATTGTTTTTGCAACAGCTAGAAAGCTCAAAAGGCATAATAGTAAATGTAGGATCGTCGTTAGGCAGTATTGGATACCCCTATCACACACTTTATTGTGCAAGTAAATTTGGTTTACGGGGTTTCACCGAAGCCCTTTCTCGTGAGC
Organism: Pseudoalteromonas sp. 10-33; assembly: GCF_001469195.1. Taxonomy (NCBI): domain Bacteria; kingdom Pseudomonadati; phylum Pseudomonadota; class Gammaproteobacteria; order Alteromonadales; family Pseudoalteromonadaceae; genus Pseudoalteromonas; species Pseudoalteromonas sp. 10-33. Next base: position 118,142 of record NZ_LOFI01000029.1, read on the forward strand.
TTAATGGCTCTGGAGTTAATGTGACTTATTTAGCACCAAGAGCTACAGATACAAGTATTAACAATGATCAAACCCGTGCAATGAACAAAGCGCTTGGTAATAGAATGGATACACCTGAACGCGTAGCAAAAGAGTTATTAACGTTAATTAATTCAAGTAAAAAAAGACGCTTTATTGGTTTTCCAGAAAAATTATTTGTGCGTATTAACGGTGCCTTTCCAGGCATTGTGGATGGCGCAATTGGTAAACAACTATCAATAATAAAACGATTTTTAAGCTAAAAATAAACGAATACACGAGGATAAAGTTATGTATAAAATAACCCTAGCGTTATATTTAATTGTATTAAGTATATTATCAATATCAGCCAAAGCAGATGAATCACAAGATCTACTCGCCATTCAACAACAATGGGCAATTGCCAATTATGAACTTGAAGACGATGCGCAAATAAAAGCATTCACAGATCTAACTGAGCAAACAACATTATTTGTGCAAAACTACCCAAATTCTGCACAATCACATATTTGGCATGGCATTGTACTAGCCAGTTTTGCCGGAGCAAAAGGAGGGATCGGGGCTCTGGGATATGCAAAACAAGCAAAAGAATCGCTAGAGCATTCACTTGAAATTGACGGCACAGCACTTGGAGGCTCTGCGTATGCGAGCTTAGCCACGCTTTATAGCAAAGTACCTGGTTGGCCTATAGGTTTTGGCGATGATGATAAGGCTAAAAAGCTTTTTAAACAGGCACTTGCATTTAATCCGCAAGGTATTGATACTAACTACTTGTACAGCGAATTTTTGTATGGTGAACGTGAATACAAAGAAGCTAAAGCACGGTTAGAGGTCGCGCAAAAAGCGGGTATACGAGAGCACCGACGTAAAGCTGATGAATATCGTCAACAAGCCATTAGCCAATTACAAGTAAAAGTAGATAAAAAACTTAAGAGATAAATAATAAGCATGCATTTACTGTTAGTAGAAGATGATCAACTTGTGGCGCAGGGACTTATCCGTTCATTGCGCCAAGAAGGCTACAGTGTTGAACACAGTGGTACAGTAAAACATGCGCTTCAATGCATATCTGGGGGTGAAATAGAACTCGTTATACTCGATTTGGGATTGCCCGATGGCGACGGTACTCAGATTTTAAAACAAATAAAACAACAAAAAAAAATAATACCTGTCGTTATTTTAACGGCACGTAGCAGTATAGATGACAAAGTACTTGGGCTCGACATGGGAGCTGATGATTACTTAGCTAAGCCTTTTGATCCAGCAGAACTATTTGCACGTTTACGGGCCGCGAGTCGGCGAATAAACCATACCCATTCAAGCCTATTAAACTGTGGCGATGTTGTCCTTGACACATCAGCCCACAGCGCCAGTGTAAGTGGGGAGCCATTAACCTTGCCTCGCAAGGAATACATGCTATTAAAAGCATTAATGGAAAATCAAGGGCGTGTGCAGTCAAAGCAGCAGCTCGAAAATAAACTTTACCAATGGGGCGAAGAGGTCGGCTCTAATACTATAGAAGTCCACATACACCACTTACGAAAAAAGTTTCCAAAAGATTTTATTAAAACTCTTCGTGGTATCGGGTATGTGGTAGGAAAACGTTAGTGTCTATTCGTAAACGCCTTACCTTAATACTACTGTCGATGATGGTGCTTATCTGCTTTTTTGCGCTTGTAAAAGGGTATCAAAAAAGTATGCGTGAAGGTGAAACTCTGCTCGATAACGAGTTAAAAATAGTGGCGCTAGTACTGGGTGAACAGCCCTTAGTCAAAACAGCACAAGCTATAAAGTTAAATAGCGCTAATACCCAGCTTCTTTACCAAATTTGGTACCAAGATACGTTATTAAGTGGATCTGCTAGTTTAAAAATAGAGCCCATGGATTTTGAAGAGGGCTTTCAAACTGCCAATATTGCAGGGCAGAGAATGCGAGTGTTTGTTTTAACACAAAATAACCGAAAAGTGATAGTGGCTGAGCCAATATCAAAACGCTTTGAGTTGGCAGAAGCCGTTATTTTGTCTGCGATGCTACCCATGCTTTGGGCTGTGCCAATACTTGCAGTGTTTATTAGCTTTTTTATTAAGCATGCACTGGCGCCCCTAACACAATTATCGAAACAGCTTGCTGAGCGTAAAGCAAATGATTTTAGCCCTATAAGCTGGCACGTTACCGACCAAGAGATTAAGCCCGTAATAAATAGGTTAAATGATCTATTTCAACGAGTAGAGACTGCCTACCTAAGAGAGCGCTTTTTTGCCTCAGACGCAGCCCATGAACTGCGAACCCCACTCAGTAGTTTAAAAATAAATGTGCATAATTTAAAAAAATTGGAAAACGATCAGTATTATGAGCAAGAGTTAGAGGCTATGTCACAGGGGGTCAATAGACTGGGTAATATAGTGGAGCAAATGCTTATCTTGGGCCGTACCCATCCAGAGCAATGGCAAAAGCAATTTACTGAACAATGTTTACTGGTAATTACCCAGCATGCGGTATCTGATCAATACGACAAAATAGATGAAAAAAATCTAACAATAAGCTTAGAGGGTGATGACTTTAAAATTAATGGCGATGAGTTTACGCTTACTACGCTTATTTCTAACTTATTAAGTAACGCAATAAAATACACCCCTACAAATGGTAAAATTACAATAAAACTTGTCAATAATGTTGGGTGTTATTGGCAAATTGACGATTCAGGTTCCGGCATGACTGATGAGCAAAAACAGCGTGTATTTAATAGGTTTTATCGTGTTGGAGGGGATCAGCATCCATCAGGAGAGCAAGGAGCTGGATTAGGCATGGCTATAGTGCAACACATTATTGCTATATATTCAGCCCAAATAACATTAACAGATAGCCCTTTGGGCGGACTAACCGCGCGTGTCACCTTCAAGGGGGAGCAACATGGGTAAGCGCATAATTAAGCAATGCTTATGCCTTTTAGTGCTTATATCGTTTGAAATTAATGCAAAAGAGTACCTGATTGTACTAAAAGATCACTTATTTTACCCTTCAAAAATAACGATCCCAGAAAATCAAAAAGTTAAATTAATTATAGAAAACCAAGACGACACCCCTGAAGAATTTGATAGTTTTGATTTGAACAGAGAGAAAGTTCTTTATCCGCATCGAAAAAGCGTTATTTATATAGGCCCTCTAAAAAAGGGGCGGTATGCGTTTTTTGGCGAATTTTCGCCAAATTCTGCAACAGGTGTTGTAATCGTACACAACAAAGAGGCGCAACATGCTAATAACTAGTTTAGTAGTTAGCCTTAATCAATTGCTTCCAATTGCAATTTTATTAGTACTATTACAAGTTTTTGCAAAGCAAAGCGCCCACCATATATGGTTCTGTTTGATGTTTGGTGTTGCAATGTCGTTTTTATATATGTACAGCGCGTTGTGGGCTAGCCAGTGGTTTGATCATAAAGGGCTGGAGTACATTCAAATCGCTATGTGTATTGCAATATTCATTGCGGTACTCGTGTTTGTTATACAGCAAAGTGTTACGGCTTTTAATTTTGCAATTATTACTACGATAGTCATGTACTTAAGCCACTATGTTATTTATCTCAATAGCTTTTGGAAAAATAGTGATGCAGCTGAAAGCTTATTTATAGGCACATTCTTAGGCTCTGGTATTTGTTTAAGCTTTTGTGTGTTGTTGTACTTTTTTGTGAGTGGCGTTAAGCACCGTTTTGGTAATTACCCAATACTCATTTTAATTGCCTTAAATAGTGCATCTAAGCTGCTGGTTGCTCTTGATTTAGCAAGTCAAATAGACTTAATTACAAATACTAATCCTATTTGGGATTTAAGGCATTGGATTAGTGAGCACTCAGAGCTTGGTCGAGTGCTTCGCGCTCTAATTGGTTACGAGGCTACTCCTGATCTCACTACGGTGCTTACCTACATCGCAAGTACAGCGTTATTTTTAATATTTTGCTACGTTATTCCAGCTTCAATATCTAAGGAACGAGTATGAAAGCACTCAACCTGTATTCAGCACTATTTTTAACCGCTTTTTGTATGCTGTTAATTTCAACCCAAGCGAATGCCGATGGTATTGTCGTTGATAAGGTTTACCATCCCTATGTATTGCCGCTAGAGCGCGAGTTTGAATGGCGTTTAGTTTCTCATCAAACCGACAATGGCAACCTCTTAGCACAACGCATTGGTGGTGGTGGAGCAATCAACGATACGATGGCTGTAGAAGGCTATTTTGTAGGAGAGCGAGATGACAATGGTGACTTTGGTTTAGAATCATATGAAGTTGAGCTGCGTTGGCAATTAATAGAACAAGGTAAATTATGGGCTGATTGGGGCGCGTTATTTGAACTTGAAAAAATGCACAATGAAGACATCTACGAAGCAACGACGGGGTTTTTAATAGAAAAAGAGTTTGGTAAAACGAGTTTAACCATGAATGCATTTTTAGTGTACGAATGGGGCAAAGATATTGAAAACGAATGGGAAACCCAGTTCAGGGTACAATATCGGTATAGATACCTTTCTGCGTTTCAACCTTCCATTGAGTTGTATGCAGGAGAGGATTTCATTGGGATTGGGCCAGGGTTTATTGGGTTATACCGGTTTGAAGGGCAAAAGCAGCTAAAATGGGAAGCCGGTTTTATAAGTGAAATTAGCCAAGCTGAAAAAAACCATAGTTTTAGACTAGCCCTAGAATTTGAATTTTAAGCTAGCAAACACAATGTGGTTATTTATTGCTCAGCAATTAAAGGAAGTGCTTGACTTATATTTGGTTATCTATATAGTGGGCCGCAGCTAGAAAGAAAGCATGTAAGCTATAAATCTCCATTTCGATGTTGTATAAGTAATACTTGTAGTACCGTCCTGAAGTTTTTAAAGTACCATCTCATTTTTTGCTACACCCGCTCATATGAGCATATTTTTTATTTTTATATCAGGATATTACAATGTCTAACATCGTATCAGGTACAGTTAAGTGGTTTAACGAGTCTAAAGGTTTTGGTTTCATCGAGCAAGAAAATGGCCCAGACGTTTTCGCACATTTCTCAGCAATCAAAAGCGAAGGTTTCAAAACTTTAGCTGAAGGCCAACGTGTAGAGTTTACTCTTTCACAAGGTCAAAAAGGTCCTCAAGCTGATAACATCACAGCTGTATAATTTTACTTTTTAAGTAAAATGAAAAAAAGCGCCTAGGGCGCTTTTTTTGTGTCTAAAATAAACCTAACTTATGTAACAACCCTACCTACTACTCACAAGCACAATTTAAGTGATTCTATTTCCCCCCTAAACACCACTACTTTTTGGCAGGAATACGTGGCAATAAAATGTCGAAATAGCCGATTTTAACAAATAACACCAGCTCCCTTAATTAAGTGATCTTTTGAGGATGAAAAAGCGCGTGAAAGCTGCTCTAAATGAGTTTTTTACGCAGATAACGATACGTTTTGCATTGCAGGTTGGTATAAAAGCGAAGAAGCTGACAAGTGCTTGCAGCGCTTATTAAAGTACTAATTAATACGATGAGGTAACAACACTTGTTATTGGTTTACAGTACAGGTAAACAATACAAATTAAAAGTTTGCTTATTTACCGTAAGGGCTTTTTTTAGTTTTATTTATCTCTTTATGTGCTTTTTGCATTTTTTCTATAAGAACTGTATCTGTATCTTTATTTGCAGCTAAATAAGCAACCGTTGTTAGTGCATCTATTTTAAAAATAAACTTTAAGTGGCCAGGCTTAAGTTTGAAGTAATCACTGTATTGAAGCATGTAATGCGGGTCATCTAATATTAGATCTACTTTTTTGGCTAGTAGTAACTGATAAGAATGCTGTATATCTGAAGTTATAACGCCCTCAACGCCCATTTTTGTGAGAGTTTGTGTTGAAAAGTCGTTATGTTGCATCGCTATTTTATAATTTTTTGCTTGGTTAATATTATTGATTACTATATCTGTTCTGTCTGATAGCCCAACAAACCCCATTTCAAAGCGACCAATTTCGCCTACCCACTGAAATTGATTTTCTCGTTCTGCTGTACGAGCAATACTGTATATAAACGTGTTTTTCTCCTCGCTTGCCATTTTATAAGCGCGAGCCCAAGGGTACATTTGTATGTCTGGCGTTAAACCGGCCTGTTTAAATATATCCCTTATGTATTGTGTCCCTCTACCTTGAACAGTGCCGTCTATTAAAACTTGATTAGGCGGTGCTAATTCTGTAACTACCAGTAACGGTTTTTCAGCTAAAGTAGAAAACGATAAAACAAGTATAAAAAGGGTCAGAATGTATTTCACAACAGCGAGTCATTATTGGATTAAAAACACTAACTTAAGTGTGGAACAAAATAGAATAATTACAAAAAAAAGTGATTAAAATAGAGCATTATAATGATTAAGTGGTAGTTACGATAAGATAAAAAGGCATAAGGTAATTTACGCCTAAAACGATAAAAGGGCCTTGCGGCCCTTGGTGAAGTATCGTTCAAGTCAGCTAGCACTTTAACCCCTTAAAGTACTAACTTCTTGTTTTGCAACACCGGTTCATCTCTTAAGTTTCTAAGCTAGCGAGAGGAAAAACCCAGCAATTGCTGCGCTCATAAGGTTAGCCATAGATCCTGCTAACACTGCTCTGAGCCCTAAGCGTGCGATATCCTTCCGCCTGCTAGGCGCCATACCGCCTAACCCACCTAGTAAAATGGCTATCGATGATAAGTTAGCGAATCCACACAGAGCAAACGTAACAATTGCTTGTGTGTGCGCACTTAACGTATCGCGATAATTTATAAAGTCTAAGTAAGCAACAAACTCGTTCACTACTATCTTTTGACCAATAAAGCTGCCGGCTATAATTGCTTCATCCCATGGCACACCTAGTAACCATGCAACAGGAGCAAATACATAACCTAATATTTCTTGAAGCGTTAATGTTGGGTAATCAAACCACCCACCAATACCGCCTAATAAACCGTTTAGAAGCGCAATTAAAGCAACAAATGCCAGTAACATTGCACCTACATTGAGTGCCAAATGCATGCCATTTGCAGCGCCTGATGCCGCTGCATCAATCACATTTACCGGTTTATCGTCATCGTTTAAATCTAAATCAGCTAAGTTATCTTTAGGTGTTTCGGTTTCTGGCACAATCATTTTTGCCATTAAAAAACCACCCGGTGCCGCCATAAAGCTGGCTGCAATTAAGTACTTAAGCTCTACACCAATAATTACGTAACCAGCCATTACAGACCCAGCTACAGTGGCTAAGCCACCTACCATCACAGCAAACAACTCAGACTTGGTCATTGTTGCTATAAAAGGTTTAACAATTAATGGCGCTTCAGTTTGGCCAACAAAAATGTTTGCCGTTGCTGAAAGTGATTCTGTGCGCGAGGTTTTTAAAAGCTTTTGTAAACCACCGCCTAAAATCTTAATAATCCAATCCATAATGCCAATGTGATATAAAACAGCAACCAGCGCTGAGAAAAACACAATAACGGGCAAAACCTGAATTGCAAAAATAAAACCGAGCGTGTCTTGCGAAGCCAGAGGGCCAAACAAAAAGCCAATACCATCGTTGGCATAGCCAATAACCGATGAAACCGCGGCCGACATACTTGCTAATACGTTTTTTCCTGCGTCAAAAAACAGAACAAAGCCACCAATAACAACTTGCATTGCAAATGCTATAGCAACGGTTCTTAAATTAATTGCCTTGCGATTAGTTGACGCGGCAAAGGCAATGCCCAGCAGCACACACATGCCTACTAAGCTCATAAATGTTGTCATACAAATGTTTCCCGTTGTTATTCTTGTAGTAAATATTTAATTTTACTTTTTATAATATCAATCGCAACGCGGTTCATGCCGCCTCGAGTCACAACTAAATCTGCATTATGCTTAGAAGGCTCAATAAATTGATAAAACATCGGTCTTACAGTTGCTTGATACTGTTCAACAACAGATTGTAACGTTCTGCCTCGCTGCTCCATATCACGTTGCATACGACGCATTAAGCAGATATCTAAAGGGGTGTCTATAAACACCTTAATATCAAATTCTTTATTAAGCGCTTTATCGCTCAGTAATAAAATACCTTCCACAATCAAAATTTTTGCAGCGGCTACACGTCGCGTTTTATCGCTGCGAGTATGTTGTGCATAATCATATGTTGGTACTTCTACTGAATTTCCACTACGAAGTTGAGTTAAATGTTCAAGCATTAACTCATGTTCAAATGCATCAGGGTGGTCGTAGTTCGTTTGCGTACGATGAGCCATCGGCAAATGCGACTGATCCTTGTAATAAGCATCTTCTTCAATAATGGCAATTGCGCCCGGTTCAAGCTCATTAACCAACTCATTGTATATAGTTTGGCTAAACAGAGATTTGCCTGACGCAGACGCGCCAGCAATAGCTATAATAGTTGTTCGTGTCACTAAAGTTCTCACCCACACAGAAGGATATATTGTTGGTAGATCACAATAGCAAAAAAGACACGATTAATCTCTTTTGCTTCGCTTAAGAACGCAAATTTATAATGTTTAGGTTTTATGAAACAGGACTTTTGTCCTGTACGGAAAAATCGTTCAGCAGATAAAGTAACCACCTAGAAACAAAGTGAGGTCAAAATGGCAAGAGCAATTATCTTAATGGCAGATAGCCTAGGAATCGGTGCAGCACCAGATGCAGATAAATTTGGTGATCTTGGCGCTAATACATTCGCTCACTTATTAAAAGCATATTACGACGAAACAGGCAGTGCACTTTCGCTTCCTAATCTATCAAAATTAGGTTTAGTAGACGCCTGTGAAGCTGCCGGTGGAGAAACGTGTTTAGTTTCAGACCGCCAAGCACCAAAGGGTGCGTGGGGTTACGCTAAAGAACTTTCTAGCGGAAAAGACACACCATCAGGTCATTGGGAAATGGCTGGTGTACCTGTGTTATTTGATTGGGGTTACTTCCCAAAAACACAGCCAAGTTTCCCACAAGAATTTATAGACGAGTTTATAGCTCGTACCGGTATTCCGGGCATTTTAGGCAATTGCCATGCATCGGGAACGACCATTTTAGAACAGCTAGGTGAAGAACACGTAAAAACAGGTAAACCAATCTGTTACACCTCAGCTGATAGCGTGTTTCAAATAGCCGCGCATGAAGAGTCATTCGGCCTAGAGAAGCTTTATCAAGTTTGCGAAATCGCACGGGCGCTGCTTGATGAAATGAACATAGGACGAGTGATTGCGCGGCCATTTTTGGGTTCAAATAGTCAAGATTTTGCACGAACAGGCAACCGTCGTGACTATTCAGTACTGCCGCCAGCACCTACTCTGTTAGATGTACTAGCAAAAGACGGCGGCGAAGTAATTAGTATTGGTAAAATTTCAGACATATACGCGCATCAAGGCATAACCCAAAAGCATAAAGCACCTGGGCTTATGAACTTGCTAGAAAAAACCAGTGAGGTAATTTCAACAGCACCTGATCGCAGTTTAATATTTACCAACTTAGTTGATTTTGATGAAAAATTTGGTCATCGCCGTAACCCGGTAGGTTACGCCAAAGCATTAAAAGAATTTGATGACTACTTACCAACTATACTAAACCAGTTAAATGCAGATGATGTATTAATGATCACTGCCGACCACGGATGTGACCCAACCTTTCCAGGTTCTGAGCACACACGTGAATACGTACCTGTGATAGCTTATAAGCCTGGTATGGATAATACACCGCTAGGTGAACGAAATAGTTTTGCAGATATTGGTCAAACACTAGCACAGTGGTTTAACTTGTCTGAGCTTGAATATGGCGACAGCTTTTTAACTCAATTAAACGCGCCAAAATAAAAAGGAAACAACGAATGAGTACTCCTCATATAAATGCAAATGTTGGTGATTTCGCCGAAACAGTTTTAATGCCAGGCGATCCGCTACGTGCGCAATATATTGCTGAAAACTTTTTAGATGATGCGGTACAAGTAACGGGTGTACGCAACATGTTTGGCTTTACAGGTACTTACAAAGGTAAGCCAGTAAGCATTATGGGTTCAGGCATGGGTATTCCATCAATGTCTATTTACGCACGTGAGCTTATTGTTAGCTTTGGCGTAAAAAACATTATACGCATTGGTACATGTGGCGGTATTGGTACCGATATTAAAATCCGTGACGTAATTTTTGCACAAGGTGCAAGCACAGATTCAAACGTAAACCGTGCACGTGTTCGTGGCTACGATTTTTCTGCTATTGCAGACTTTGACCTACTTTTAAACGGCGTTAACGCAGCAAAAGAGCTAGGTATAAAAGCAAAAGTAGGTAACGTATTCACAACCGACACTTTCTACCAAGCAGACGACACTTTCTATAAAGATTTAGACAAGTTAGGCGTACTCGCTGTAGATATGGAAACAGCCGGTTTATATGGCGTTGCAGCTGAATACGGCGCAAACGCAATGGCGTTATTCACCGTAAGTGACCACGTGATCACTGGCGAAGCAACACCAGCCGATGAGCGTCAAAGCACGTTTAACGAAATGGTTAAAATTGCATTAGAGTCTATCTAATCAATAAAACAGTTCCTTGGTAACGTATTCACTAAGTTTTGGAGACACGCCCAAAGTGAAGTGAGACTAACCTCCAAAGCCGCATTTTATGCGGCTTTTTTTATGCTCAAATAATCATTCGTTCAATCATTATCAGATTCTAAAAGCGCAGCGTTTCTAAGCCTCTTTATGAAATTGGGCTTTAAAGCAGTATGCACAAAGAGAAACGAATGAGCAGCCAAAGTGACAGTGTTAAGTGATCTTTTTATCACCACAGAGCGCACCGAGGCGCTTCGCGCTACACAGAGTTAAAAATACTGGTTAGTCACTGCTCCAGGTCTTCTCCTTCACTTCTAGGTGGTGAAACAATCACTTTTATAGCATAAGTAAAGCGTTGTTATTCAACGAAAGTAAAGCGTGCCTACAGGCTATATTTAGCCACAGCATTGTAAATACGGGGCTTTTTCATTACCTCTAAGAGCGCAGCGTTTCTTAGCCTCTTTGTGAAATTGGGCTTTTAAATCTTAATGCACAAAGAGAAGCGAATGAGCAGCAAATGAGTAGCCAAATTGAATAGGGTTAAGTGTTTTTGTATCACCACAGAGCGCACCTAGGCGCTACACAGAGTTAAAAGCATTTTTTAGTCACTACTCCTGGTCTTCTCCTTCACTTCTCGGTGGTGAAATAATCACTTTTATTGCAGTTGCTATTAAACGAAAGTAAAGCGAGTCTGTAGGCTACATTCAGCCACTGCTTTTAAATCTTAATGCACAAAGGGAAGCAAATGAGTAGCCAAATTGAATAGGGTTAAGTGTTTTTGTATCACCACAGAGCGCACCTAGGCGCTACACCGAGAAAAAAAGAGTAACAATTAGTCACTGCTCCTGCTCTTCTCCTTCACTTCTCGGTGGTGAAGCAATCACTTTTTATATCATCAATATAATTATGTATTTAATAAAATTATTTTAAAAAGCTGGGTTAAACTAAAGCTATAAAGGCCAAGGTTATTCATTTAATTGCTACCCGAAAACGGCAAAATTTGCTATGTTGCAATACAGTACACGCTTAGTGTTTTTATTAGGAAAGTTATGAAATCGTTATCTATTTTTTTTGCTTTATTTACCTTTACGCTAGCCTCAAACAGCTATGCCACAGAGCCCACTAACGAACAGCAAAAAGCTGACGAAAAAGTAAACACACTTGAATACAAAGCCCCTGAGCTTAAAAAACCTGTTATTGACCCAGCAAAACCAGACGACACGAAAGTGTTAGGCGATGAAACACCAAAGCCCGTTGTTAAACCAAAAAATAAAATAGAAAAAGCCGCCGCTGTAGCCGAGGCAGAAAAAGCTGTAGCGCAAGCAAAAGAAGCCTTAACAGCTAAGCAGCAAGCTAAAGCTAAACAATCTCGCGAATCACTAGCCGTGGTCGAACAACTTATAAAAGCCTATAACGCACGCAACATTGAAGAGTTCATTCGTGTTTACGATGAAGATGTAGAGTTTTATATTTTTCCCAATGAGCTATTATTTAAAGGAAAAGAAAAACTAATAGCACGTTATGGGTTAATGTTTAAAAAGCTAAAGTGTATTCACTCATCGCCTATTAAACGTATAGTCCATGGCGATATAGTAATAGATCATGAGCTATCAGAAACTTGTTCAACAGACGAAAACGTAATAGATAAACGCTCAGAGCTTGTATCGAGCTACCAAATTAAAAACGGAAAAATAATCCGCGTATTATTTTTTCGTTAAGGATTATTATGCAAATTACTGACGACAAAAAACTTCGCTTAATGTACCGAGTTGAACCTGGTTGTTTAGGCCCTGATGGCGCTGAGTATATTGAAGATTTTTGTCGTTATGCCAATAGGCATATTAAGTCACCGTACTACGCACAATTTGTCTTTTTACCGCGTTACGATAAACAAAAAGACGAACGCCAATACAGCGTAAAAAGCCGTAACCTTTCACAATTACAGGTTAAAAAGTACTTTAGCTATTTTGAAATTGATATGGATGGCTTTGAAGAGCAACTCGACGAGCTACTCACCAAAGCAATCGACTTGTACTTTAAGCGTTAACACCTAAAACTTTGAACAAAAGTAAAGCGGCTAAGGTATACTGAGTACGTATGCTTTATACCAAAGCCTGCTCACGTAACCCTTTATCAAATCACTTAGCACCTACCTCTAAAAGCGCAGCGTCTCTTAGCCTTTTTGTGAATCATTGGCTTTTAAAATCTTAATGCACAAAGAGAAGCGAATGAGGAGTAAATGAGTAGCCAAAAAGTGACAGGGTAAGTGATCTTTTATCACCACCGAGCGCACCGAGGCGCTTCGCGCTACACAGAGTTAAAAATATTGGTTAGTCACTACTTCAGATCTTCTCCTTCACTTCTCGGTGGTAAAACAGTCACTTTTAAAGCATATGTAATACGTTGCTTTAAACGAAAACAAAGCGCGTTTAAAGGCTGTATTTAGCCACGGCATTGTAAATGGTGGGCTTTTTTACTATCTCTAAAATCGCAGCGTCTCTTAACCTCTTTGTGAATGTTTTTTTAAAACAGTAATGCACAAAGAGAAGCGAATGAGAAGAAAATGAGAAGACAAAGTGAACAGGTCATAGTTTGGCCTTGTTTTGTAGACGTAGAGCTTGCTCACGTTAGAAGCGCAGCTTCTTGCTACTCAAAAATAAATATCACCACCGAGCACACCGAGGCGCTACGCGCTGCACAGAGTTAAAAAATATTGGTTAGTCACTACTCCTGTTCTTCTTCTTCACTTCTCGGTGGTGAGTTAATTACTTTATAACCCTTAAAAGCGTATTACACAAAGAGAAGCGAATGAGGAGTAAATGAGCAAAACAAAATGACAGGGTAAGTGATCTTTTATCACCACCGAGCGCACCGAGACGCTACGCGCTGCACAGAGTTAAAAAATATTGGTTAGTCACTACTCCTGTTCTACTCCTTCACTTCTCGGTGGTGAGTTAATTACTTTATAACCCCTAAAACCATAACGCACAAAGGGAACAGAATAAGCTGCAAATGAACTGCCCAAAACCAGTGTGTGGGTATTTTTGGTAGACGTAGAGCTTGCTCACGTTAGAAGCGCAGCTTCTCATTTCAGGTCAAATATTAAATTACCTAGTCCCTAACTCTAAAAGCACAGCACTTTATTACAGCCACAAAAAAAGAGCTTTCGCTCTTTTTTAAATACTATATAAACAGGCTAAACTTACTCGCCCGCCACAATAGTATTAAAGCTGTTATTATCGTGCAGGCTTGCAAATGCACTTTCGTGAAGTAACTCATTACGTAAGTTAGGCGAGTACTCAAGTGCCATTTTTATATCGGCCAGCGCATCGGCGTGCTCGTGTATTAGCGCAAATGCACAGGCACGTTGCCAATACGCATAACCATAATCGCTATCTATATCAATTGCTTGGTTACATAAATCAATCGCTTTTGCTGTTTGATTAATTTCAAGCAACGCATCAGCCTTATAAGCAATAGCTTCAACATCTTCAGGTTTACGTTTTAAAATTTCATCAAAAATTTCAATTTTGTTAGCATAATCACTTTCTAAATTTGCGCGCATCCACAACGAGTGAACCTCGTTTGTAATAGAAATACGTTCTTGGTTACTGAGTATTTCTTCAGAACGTACACGCAGTTTTTCTTCTAGAATTTTTAATCGGTCTTCGTATTCGTCGGTAATAACACTCACGCGCGTATTTACAATATCTTCTACTTTGTTTTTAACATCACGAAGCGAATTCCACCCAACAAGCACCAAAATAGATGCCGTGGCGGTAATAATAAAGAACACATTATTTATTGTATCGGTGGTGTAAGTAAGGGCTCTGTCGGCCGTGTCTAATTGCGCGTGAGTAACTTGTTTAGTTACATCTTCACGTAGTTGTTGCTGATCTTGGCGAACCGCTTTTAGCTCATCTAAAATGTAGCGTTCCATAAGCGGTTTATACATAGGCTCTTTAAGTTGCTCGAGCGCTTGCTGTTCTTGTTGCTTTGAGGGGGCTTCTGTTTGTTGCTCAGCGGCATTAGCCGACGCTAAAAATAAAGTAAAACAAATACATAGTAAATAAAAGTAATAACGCATCAACATGCCCAAATAAAATAATTAATTGCAAAAATAATATTAACACGCACAACCTAAACTCACTAGGGCAGGTTTTGTTTTGAGGGCGAGTTTACGGCACATTATAAATTATTATTATGAAAACATTGTGTAGTGGTAAATTTTAGGCAAAAAAAACCAGCTCTGGGTGAGCTGGTTGAAACTGCTAAAACATCAAAGGTCGGGAAAACTTAACTACTGTTAGCTAATTATAATCAACTAACAAAAAACTGATAAACTGAGTTTATAAAGTAAAGGTGTATTGGGCTTAGTAATACACCTTTAACATTATAACTACAATTTCATGGCGAAGGGGGGTATTCCTATGTGCGCTATGGTAAACCAAAGCCACTTTCAAACCCTTCACATACCATTACGCCGCTACTTTTTAATTCGATCATCGTTATTTAAAAAAAGATCAAAATATTAAACCCACTTGTTTGCTGTACTAACTCAAGCCTCTATTTACCAGAGCTTGTTTTTTAAGTTCCAATCAAAAATACAAATCGGGCCAATCGTTTTAAATACGGTGTATTCATTGGCATAGCTCAAAAAATAAGCCTATATTGGTAATTCAAAATAAGTATAAATATATAAGTAGTTGATTAAGCAATCATTTGCATTAGTTAAAAATAGTATCACTTAAACAAATTAAATATCGCTTACGTATTTTTTACACCAAGAGGATTGAAAATGAGCAACTCTAGCGCCGGCAAATGCCCGGTAATGCATGGCAGCAATACACAAACAGCTGGCCAAAACACAGATTGGTGGCCAAACGCACTTAATTTCGACATCCTACATCAACACGATACAAAAAGTTCTCCCTACGGCAGCGACTTTAACTACGCTGAAGTATTTAAAACCCTCGACCTAGAAGCCGTAAAAACCGACTTAAAAAACTTAATGACCCAAAGCCAAGATTGGTGGCCAGCCGACTGGGGGCACTACGGTGGTTTAATGATCCGCATGGCATGGCACTCAGCAGGCTCGTACCGTTTATCTGACGGACGTGGCGGCGGTGGTACTGCAAATCAACGTTTTGCGCCTTTAAACTCGTGGCCCGATAACGCCAACCTCGACAAAGCGCGTCGCCTACTTTGGCCAATTAAAAAGAAATACGGTAACAAACTCTCGTGGGCCGATCTCATTATTTTAGCGGGCAACATGGCATATGAATCAATGGGCTTAAAAACCTTTGGGTTTGCCGGTGGCCGTGAAGACATTTGGCACCCAGAAAAAGACGTATACTGGGGCGCCGAAAAAGAATGGTTAGCACCAAGCGACGAACGCTACCAAAATGTAGATAAACCCGACACAATGGAAAACCCCTTAGCGTCTGTTCAAATGGGCCTAATTTACGTAAACCCAGAAGGGGTAAACGGTAAACCCGATCCGCTCAAAACCGCAGCACAAGTGCGCGAAACATTTGCCCGCATGGCAATGGACGACGAAGAAACCGCAGCCCTTACCGTTGGTGGCCACACCGTAGGTAAAACACATGGTAACGGAAAAGAGTCAAACCTTGGCCCAGAGCCAGAAGCGGCTGATATTTCAGAGCAAGGCATGGGGTGGAACAACCACAAAACACGGGGTATTGGCCGCGATACAATGACATCGGGCATTGAAGGCGCATGGACCACGTACCCAACAAAATGGGATAACGGCTACTGTGACCTTCTTTTAAACTACGAATGGGAACTGACAAAAAGCCCGGCAGGCGCTCACCAATGGGAACCTGTAAACATTAAAGAAGAAGACAAACCGGTCGATGTAGAAGACCCATCAATTCGTTTAAATCCAATAATGACCGACGCCGACATGGCCATGAAAATGGACCCAGCGTACCGTAAAATAATTGAGCGTTTTCATAACGACTTTGAGTACTTTTCAGACGTGTTTGCACGTGCATGGTTTAAACTCACGCACCGCGACCTAGGGCCAAAAGCACGTTACTTAGGTGCCGATGTACCAAGTGAAGATTTAATTTGGCAAGATCCAATTCCAAGCGTTGACTACACCTTAACAGATGCGCAAATCAGCGATTTAAAAGCAACATTACTTAATAGTGGCGTAAGTGCCAGCGATTTAATTAACACCGCATGGGACAGTGCACGTACCTACCGAGGGTCTGATCACCGAGGCGGTGCAAACGGGGCACGCATTCGTTTAGCACCACAAAAAGAGTGGCAGGGTAACGGGCCAGAGCGCTTAGCAAGCGTGTTATCAGCGCTTGAAAAAGTGCAAGCAGAGTTAAGCACACCTGTAAGCATGGCCGATTTAATTGTACTTGGCGGCACAGCCGCGGTTGAACAAGCTGCTAAAAATGCAGGGGTAGAGGTTAACGTTCCGTTTGCTCCAGGGCGCGGCGACGCAACCGACGACATGACCGACGCCGAATCGTTCGATGTACTTGAACCGATTCACGATGGCTTTAGAAATTGGCTGAAAAAAGATTACGTGGTATCTGCTGAGGAGTTATTACTTGAGCGTAGCCAACTGATGGGTTTAACCGCCCCTGAAATGTCGGTGCTTGTTGGTGGTATGCGAATGCTGGGTACCAACCATGGCGGCACACAGCACGGTGTATTTACAAATAACGTAGGTACGTTAAGTAACGATTTTTTTGTAAACCTAACCGATATGGCAAACCGCTGGGAGCCAACCGGCAATGGCCTTTACAATATTGTAGATCGCGCAAGCGGCGCAACTAAATGGACCGCAACACGCGTAGATTTGGTATTTGGGTCAAACTCAATTTTACGTGCATTGGCAGAGTTTTATGCTCAAGACGATAATAAAACACGTTTTGTTCACGACTTTGTAAATGCATGGGTAAAAGTAATGAACGCCGATAGGTTTGATATTTAATAAACCTAAGTAACAGTAAAAAGGAGCAGCAATGCTCCTTTTTTTAAAAAACTGAGCTTTCAAAACCGTATTGCACAAAGAGAAGCGAATGAGGAGTAAATGAGTAGCCAAAGTAAACAGGTTAGTGTTTAGCCTTGCTTTGTAGACGTAGAGCTTGCTCACGTTAGAAGCGTAGCTTCTTGTTACTAACTTTTAAAGCGATTCCTCTAAAAGCGCAGCGCCTCTCAACCTCTTTGTGAATAATGGCCTTTAAATCTTAATGCACTGAGAGAAGACAATGAGGAGTAAATGAGGAGTAAATGAGTAGCCAAAGTAAACAGGTTAGTGTTTAGCCTTGTTTTGTAGACGTAGAGCTTGCTCACGTTAGAAGCGACAGCTTCTTGTTTCAGATCACATATTAAATTACTTAGTTTTTACCTCTAAAAGCGCAGCGTCTCTTGAACTCTTTGTGAATAATGGCCTTTAAATCTTAATGCACTGAGAGAAGACAATGAGGAGTAAATGAGAAAACATAATGAGCTGGGCAGCGTTTAGCGTTGCTTTGTAGACGTAGAGCTTGCTCACGTTAGAAGCGATAGCTTCTTGTTTCAGAACACATATTAAATTACTTAGTTTTTACCTCTAAAAGCGCAGCGTCTCTTGAACTCTTTGTGAATAATGGCCTTTAAATCTTAATGCACTGATAGAAGACAATGAGGAGTAAATGAGAAAACATAATGAGCTGGGCAGCGTTTAGCCTTGCTTTGTAGACGTAGAGCTTGCTCACGTTAGAAGCGATAGCTTCTTGTTTAACATGCTATTTAATTTAAATAAATACAATCCCAAAATGGATATTGCCCGACACTTTTTACTATGCCAGTTCTTAGTGGGTTAGCAGCAATATAACGAGCTTGATTGATTAAATCTTTTTCAGAACGAAGCTGATGTTCAAAATAATTTTGCTGCCAAATTTTGCCTGTTGTTCCATTTAGCTTATTTATTTTTACAGTCGTTACACTTTTAAAGATTTTTATTACGTTAGCTAGTGAGCACTCTTTAAGCTGAAATAACCAATGTAGATGATCAGGCATTCATACATAGCAAATTGTATTAACTTTATTTTGCATATCCACAATAGCCTTTGCTGCAATACATGCATTGCCAAATTCTTTAAATAGAGATGCTCTATTTATGCAGCATATAGTCACAGAGTAGAACTGATTATTATTTGAAAAACGATGTGCTAATAATTTTGAGGAGTCATGCATCGGAGAGTCATATATTTTGGCTTTGTATAAACATAGATAAGAATTGACCTAAAACAAGTTTTAAAAAGCGTTGCTTTTTCACGCCAGCAAGCTGCGCGTCTACAGGTTAATTTAAACACTGCTTTGTAGACGTAGAGCTTGCTCACGTTAGAAGCGATAGCTTTTTGTTACTTAAAAATAGATATCACCACAGAGCACACCGAGGCGCTTCGCGCTACACAGAAAAACACGAGTAATAATTAGTCACTACTCCTGTTCTTCTCCTTCACTTCTCGGTGGTAAAACAATCACTTTTGCAGCATAAGTAATACGTTGCTTTAAACTAAGCAAAGCGCGTCTACAGGCTACATTTAGCCTCGGCATTGTGAATAATAGGCTTATAAAACCGTATTGCACAAAGAGAAGCAAATGGGGGAAAAATGAGCAGCCATAGTAATCAGGGTAAAGTTATTTTGTTTTGTGAGTGCTTATCTTGTTCATGTAACTATTCATTAAATTATTTAGCCCTTACCTCTAAAAGCGCAGCGTCTCTCAAACTCTTTGTGAATAATGGGCTTTTAAATCTTAATGCACAAAGAGAACAAAATGAGGAGTAAATGAGTAGCCAAATTGAATAGGTTAAGTGACTTTTTATTACCACAGAGCACACCGAGGCGCTTCGCGCTACACAAAAAACATCAGCATAGTTAAACACCTCTTGGTGATGATCTAATTACTTGTTTACTAATGCATTTAACCACGCATAAAAAAGGCGCTAACTAAGCGCCTTTTAAAACTAAACACCCAGCAAGCTTATGCTTTTTTCTCTTCGCAACTTGCAAGGTACTCATCAAACGTACCCTGAAAATCAATAACCTGCTTATCTTTAATATCAATAATACGCGTAGCCAACGACGACACAAACTCACGGTCGTGGCTTACAAAAATAAGCGTCCCTTCAAAGTCTTTAAGCGCATTATTTAATGCCTCAATGGCTTCCATATCCATGTGGTTTGTTGGCTCGTCCATTACAAGTACGTTCACGTCTTGCATCATTAACTTACCAAATAACAAACGGTTTTTTTCACCACCTGAACAGTTACGCGCTTTTTTGTTTGAATCGTCTGCGGTAAACAATAAACGGCCCAACATACCACGAACCATTAAATCGTTATGCTTAGCTGTACGCCATTGCGACATCCAATCAAATAACGTTAAATCGTTATCAAAGTCTTTAGTGCTGTCTTGCGGGCAGTAACCAAAGCTCGCATTTTCAGACCACTTAATTTCGCCTTCATTACTTTTAAGCTCGTTAACCAAACAGCGTAAAAACGTAGTTTTACCCACCCCGTTTTCGCCAATTACCGCAAGCTTAGCACCTGCTTCTAGTAAAAACTCACCGCCACTAAACAGTGTTTCACCATCAAAACCATGGCCAAGTTTGTTAACTTCAAGCGCTTGGCGGTACATTTTTTTGCCTTCGTCAAAGTTTAACGATGGGCTCATACGGCTCGATGCTTTAACTTCATCAAGCTTAATTTTATCCATTTTTTTAGCACGCGAACTAGCTTGTTTAGCTTTAGAGGCGTTAGCACCAAAGCGGTTAACAAAGTCTTGTAGCTCGTCAATCTCAGCACTTTTTTTAGCGTTTTCAGCTAAAAGTTGCTCGCGTTGCAGGCCTGCCGCTTCTAAAAACTTTTCGTAGTTACCCGGGTAAATACGCAGCTCGCCGTAATCAATGTCGGCCATGTGTGTACAAACCGAGTTTAAAAAGTGACGGTCATGCGAAATGATAATCATCGTACATTTACGCTTGTTCAGCTCGTTTGCAAGCCACGTAATGGTATGAATATCCAAGTTATTGGTAGGCTCATCGAGTAGCAGTATGTCTGGGTTTGCAAACAACGCTTGTGCTAAAAGCACACGTAGCTTCCAACCCGGTGCAACGTTTGCCATTAACCCGTAATGAAACTCTTTATCTATACCCGCTTCTAGTAAAATTTCTTCAGCGCGGCTTTCGGCGGTGTACCCGTCCATTTCGGCAAATACACTTTCAAGGTCGGCCACTTTCATGCCGTCTTCTTCGCTCATTTCAGGTAACGAATAAATACGGTCGCGCTCTTGCTTAACTTTCCAAAGCTCAACGTCGCCCATAATTACCGCATCTACCACCGTGTATTGCTCAAATGCAAACTGGTCTTGGCTTAGGTTACCTACTTTTAAACCTGGTGTAATCGACACATTACCCGCACTAGGTACCAGTGCACCGCTTAAAATTTTCATGAAAGTCGACTTGCCGCAGCCGTTAGCGCCAATTAAACCGTAACGGTTACCGTTACCAAATTTAGCTGAAATGTTTTCAAACAACGGCTCTGCGCCAAACTGCATCGTAATATTTGCGGTGGAGATCAAAAAAGGTAATCCTAGAATTAGTACTGACAGGAGCTCGTTGCAGCAAAAGGCCGCAAACAACATCAAGCAATAGGGTAAATTAGCTGGCGAATTATACAGATCAGCCACTACTAATGAAAGGTAAAAGGCAGCTAATTTATAACCAACGCTAAACGCACACAAACGGTGCAAAAGGCCTTAAATTTACCCACTAAGCACGCAAGGTTAACTAATTTAAAGTATTAGTGGTTTTGGTAAATACGCTCAATAGCTGCTTTATTATTAATAATATACGAGTTAATAACCGCTATATCGTCAGTGGTTACCGTTTTTTTACTCAGCATAAAATGCACATTATTTACATTTATAGGCTTAAGCAACGCCGCCGGCATAATGTTTGAGTACTGTTTAGTAAAGTGCTGCGCCACTAACGAATCATCAATTAAATAATGAATACGCTGCTTGTTAAGCATACCAAAACGTTTTTTAGACTCGCTCGTAAGTACAACCTGCTCAGCATACTGTAAGCGCAATTGCTCAAATGTTTCACCAAAAACACTTCCTCTGTTAACCCCCACAGTTAGCGACTGACTAAATAGCTGGTTAATACTGTGTACGTTGGGCGAGTTGGCATGTTTGTATAGCAGCATTTTTTCAACACGATAAGGCAACGTAAAGTGAGCATACTCTGCACGCTCAGTAGTTTTGCTAGCAGCAAAAATTAAATCAACACGGCCCTGTTTTAGCTCTTCAAATGCACGTAACGAGTTAGGCAGCACACTAAAATTTAAACAATAAGGTGAGCCTTTAAAAATAGCGTTAAGTACGTCTATTTCAGTACCACCTAGCGTATTGTTTTTTAATATTACGTAAGGCGGCCAGTAACTTTCGTTGGTAGCCACCGTTAACGTTTTAGTGCATCCCCAGGCATTAAATGCACTAAAAGTAATAAGGGTTATAAACAATAATATTTTCAAACTACAGCCTTTTGTGAGCGGTTTTTAGTGTATATTTAGTTATAATTTTTCAAACAGTTCTTCTAATTGTGCTTTTCTGCTTTGTATTAATTTATTAACTTCAACTACATCTTGCAAGGTAGACGTATTTTTACTCAGCATTAAATGAATAGAGCCTTTGTTAACATAGGTTGTGGTATTTACCCGCTTAATATTGTTTGACTGGCTTATAAAATACTCGCCCACTAATTGGTCTTCAATTATAAAATCGACCCGCTGTTTAGCTAATAAAGCAAAACGCCTTTTTGCTGCACCGGTAAAAATAATTTGTTTTGGGTAAATACTTTTTAAACGCTCAAATTGCTCGCCGTAATAACTACCCGCATGGGCGGCCACGGTGTAGCCTTGTGCAAACGCGTCTTGCAGGTTTTTAACGTTGTACTGTTTACTTTTATGCTGATACAACCACATAACCTCGTTGCGGTAACTATCCGAAAAATAAACATGCTCTGCGCGTTTTTCAGTAAAGCTTGCAGCCCACCCTAAATCCATTCGGCCTTTAGTTTGTTCAACAAATGCGCGCTCTGTATTGGGTAAAAACTCAACCTGAACACAATAAGGCGAACCTGCAAAAATAAGCCAAAGCGCCGTTACTTCTTTACCTTGTGCGTGACCGTTAACATCAATAACGTAAGGCGGCCAAAACGTATCATGCGACGCGACAAAAAACTTTTTTTCGCAAGCCCCACTCCCAAAAGAGAGGGCTACTAACAAATACAAACCGTATTTTTTTAATCTATGCATTATATCCCTCATGCTAGCGACGCAATACGTACAGTATAAACCAGCCTTAAAATTTAGTCGTAAATTTTGTATAAGCATGTAAATAGTATTACTGAGTTTATAAAGTTATGTATTTATAATCAACGTGTTGGGAAGGCTAAGTTTAAATGTTCGTTTTTGTAATCGTTAAACTTGCAATGTGCGCGGGCGATTAATGAAAAGGACGTATTAATTTAAAATATTCTACTACTAAGTCTATATTTTATTTATGTGTTCCTGTAGATTAAACACCAATGAATTTAATATTAACAGCGGCTTAGCTGTTAAACGATTAGCCAAGGAGCGGGTGTATCGTGCCAAGTACCACACTCACTTACTACAATAACAACGCGCAAACCTTTAGCGACTCAACGCTTAATGTTGATATGTCGGCGCTTTACGCTGAGTTTTTACCGCTTATCCCTAAACACGGCCATATTTTAGATGCAGGCTGTGGAAGTGCCCGCGATGCCATGTATTTTAAACAGCAAGGTTTTACTGTTAGCGCGTTTGATGCAAGCGAAAATATTGCAAAGCTAGCAAGTAATTATTTACAACAAACTGTTCAAGTTAAAACCTTTCAGCAGCTTGATTGCTGCAATCAATACGATGGCATTTGGTGTTGTGCCAGTTTACTTCACGTGCCAAAAGTAGAGTTACCGCAGGTGTTTTCAAAGCTACAAAATGCACTTAAATCGAATGGTGTTTTGTATGTATCGTTTAAATATGGCACGCAAGAACGCGTGCATAACGGCCGTGAATTTACCGATTTAAATGAAGATGGCATAACTGCGCTAATTAACCACCACACCGAGATTAAAATACTAAAACAATGGCAAAGTGTTGATCAGCGGCCAGAGCGCGAGAGTGAAGTGTGGCTCAATGCGTTATTAACGCGCAGCGAATTAATAAATGAATAGTTTTAACGAACAGCACCAATTGCAAAGTAATAAGCAGCAGCTTATTACGGGTGATAATGACCCGTTATTACCTAACCTTGTGCATGCCATAAACAATGCCACTGAGATTGAAATTACAGTTTCATTTATTCAGCCAAGTGGCTTAGCACTCTTGTTCGACCCACTAAGCGAAGCTTTACAAAGTGGCGCAACACTCAAGCTGTTAACCTCCGATTACCTTGATATTACTCATCCTAATGCGCTCAGAGAGCTAATGGTATTAGTTGATCGTGGTGCTGATGTGCGTATTTACCAAACGCAGGGCAATCAAAGCTTCCATATGAAGTCGTATATTTTTGTAAAAACAAACGACACCAGCGAAATTACCTCTGGTTGTGCCTTTATCGGCTCAAGTAACATTAGCGCCAGTGCATTGACTAAAGGTCATGAGTGGAATTTTAGACACGATTATCTGCAGCCAAAAACAAGCCAAGCAGCGCAGCAATTTTTGAGTATTCGTAATGCTTTTTACGCTATTTTCAACCACGAGTTTGTCACCAATTTAAGCCATGAATGGATTAATAACTACATTGCTAGGCGTAAAGCACAGCAGTTTGTAGCGGTAAACGATGCCGATACAGCGGAACAAATTATTGATCAAAGCGAAGCTAAAACACCAAGGCCAGCTCAAATTGAAGCGCTTAATGCTTTAGCGCAAACTCGCGCTGAGGGCTTTAAACGTGGTTTAGTAGTACTTGCAACAGGCATGGGTAAAACATGGTTAAGCGCGTTTGATGTTAAACAATTCAAAGCTAAACGGGTATTATTCGTCGCGCATCGTGAAGAAATACTTGTACAAGCACAGCGTACTTTTGCTGAACTATTGCCGCTTTCAACGGGATTTTATAACGGTAAACACCGCGACAAAAACGCCGACTGCTTATTTGCCTCTATTCAAACCATTGGTAGAAGTAATCATTTAAAGCAATTTGCACCAACGGCGTTCGACTACATCATTGTTGATGAGTTTCATCATGCCAGCGCACGTGTTTATCGTCAGCTATTAAACTATTTTGAACCACAGTTTTTACTCGGTTTAACCGCCACGCCAGAACGTACCGACCAAGCCGATATTTTAGGATTGTGCGACAACAATTTAGTGTTTGAGCGAAACTTAACGCAAGGAATTGATCAAAAAACGTTAGTGCCGTTTCATTACTATGGCATTTGGGACGAAAACGTAAACTACCAAGCCATTCCATGGCGTAATGGTCGATTTGATCCAGCAGCGCTTGAGAACAAATTTGCGACACAAAAACGTGCCGAACATGCGCTTGCACAGTGGCAGCAATATAAACAGCAACGTACTTTGGGCTTTTGTATTTCCACAAAGCATGCCGATTACATGGCTGATGCGTTTAATAAAGCGGGTGTAAAAGCACTATCAGTACACAGCCAATCAAAAGTACGCCGTAATGAGGCGCTTAAACAATTAGAACAGCGTCAAGTTGAAGTATTATTTACCGTTGATCTGTTTAACGAAGGGACTGACTTGCCCAGCATCGATACTATATTAATGCTGCGCCCAAGTGATTCTAAAATCCTGTTTTTACAGCAATTAGGGCGTGGTTTGCGTACGCTAGAAGGTAAAACGCATTTAGTGGTGCTCGACTTTATTGGTAACCACCATAGCTTTTTAAATAAGCCTTATGCGTTACTCCATGAAACTACGCCAAGTGGTGTAGTGAAAAAGCTTAAAAAGCTAAATCTAGCTGATGGCTGTTTTATAAATATTGATTTAAAAGTCACCGACTTCTGGCAACAGCTAGCTAAGGCGCAGCGCACCACGGCGCTTGAAGATATAACACAACTTGCTGAGCAACTTGGGCATTTACCCACCTTAAGTGAGTTTTACTACCACTATGGGGATATAAAAAAGGTAAACAGCAATTATATTAGTTGGTTTGAGCTAATTGCAAAAACACAAAATATTGATGACGAAGCACAGCAAAGTGCCAAGCAACTAGCGCCGTTCTATGACTTTTTACATAAGGGCATACAAACAACCAGTATGACCAAATGCTTTAAAGCTATTTTGCTTGAAGCTTATGTGGCATTAAATGGTTTTACCATTCCCCCAACAGTTGCAGAACTTGCAGCCATGAGTGCTAAAGTATTAGCGCGCCACCCAAATTTAAAACAACACGATTTATCAGCCAAAGAGCAGCAAGCTGCCGCGGATTCACAAACATGGCAAAGCTACTGGCGTAAAAACCCAATCAAAGCTTATACCAATAAAAATAAAGACGGCACGCAGTGGTTGACGCTAGAAAACGACACAGTAAAAGCCACGTTTGACGTACCCGCAGAAAAATGCGAATTATTAAACAACGCCGTGTTAGAGCTGGTTGAATACAGCTTAGCTAAATACAGCCAACGGCTAAAAGTAAACGTAGCAACAATTGAACAAAATACCGAGCAACAAGCTGACAATGTAACTCAGCTAGCGTTTAAAGATCGTGCCGATACAGCAAATGAGCAAGATAACACATTAAAGCTGCCGTACTTCCCCAATATAAAAATTGCCTGTGGGCATTTTAAAACAGGGGATGAAAGGGATATGGAATTGATGGATGCACCACTTGGCGCAGGCAAGCTTGATCCAAACGTGCACTTTTTAGCACACGCATCGGGTAACTCAATGAATGGCGGTAAACACCCAATACTTGATGGTGATTTACTGCTACTTGAGCTTATAACACCTGATAAAGCGGGGTCGCTACGCGGCCAAATAGTCGCCATAGAGCGAGATGATATAGGCGGGGAAGGGCAGTATTTACTGCGCAAAGTTAATAAATTACCAAACGGGCAATACGAACTAATCGCTCAAAACCTTGATTACGAAGTAATGATTGCTGATGAAAGCATGCGAACATTCGCACGGTTTAAACAAGTGGTTGTGTAGTCGCGATTTTATATCGCGTTTTAACGTGTAGACGCGCAGCTTGCTGGCGTGCAAAGCGAAGCTTTGAATGTGTTAATTTAATTATACAGCGCTTATAAATGATGTTTTTTTGTGTGAACTTTAAGGGATTTAACAACCTCTATTCGAGGTTATATCGCGTTGGCGATGGCAACCAAAGGGCGGCTGCCGCCGACCACCCTTTGGAATCCCACGGCGCACCCGAGGATCACACTGTATCCTCAAGTTAAAAATTGATATGAACGTAAGCGCCGTGTATTCGCCATCCATGGCGAAGTCACGGCTTAACTTGCATCCATGCAAGTGATTACTCATCAATTGATAACTTTCGGGTGTGATCACGGGGAGTTGGAGTGTGCTGGTAGATTAGTGATATAACTAATTAGCCTTTACAAGTTTCAAACCAACTTAAAGATGAATGATAAATGAACAATTATTTGTTCTAATATTAATTTACTGTTACTTTAATAGAAACGTAATGAGAAAGGACTCTAATATGAAACTCAATCAAGTTTTGTCAGTTGTTAATCAAGTAGAAAAATCAAAATTCATTTCGTGCCTCGATCGTCTTTGCTCGGATGCCGCTAAAAATAATAAGAAACTAGCTAAAACAATCGACAATATCGACGGCCAAATTAAAAATGCCTCAGGTAGTGAAATTACTCAGCTTTTTAATACTGTTCGAGATTTCTTCAAAACGTCAGTTCAAGAGCAAATATTAATGAGTAGCGCTCAGCTTAACTTATTGGTGAATATTTTAAGTAGAGACGGGAATGGTGTAGCAAGAATTACTTGGATAGAGTCGCTTTATGAAAAAGAATGGGTTGAGCTATCTAAGCTTTCAAAAGAGCTCAAAGAATGTATCCAGCAAGGCGCAGCCGAAAGCGTTTTAGAGCGAAACAGAGCCTTAAAAATTTACCATGCTTGTATGAAAGAAGCCTACTTTAATGATGAAAAGAATAATCGAGAAGCTAAAGTTACAGATGATGAGCGCAGTGTTCTCAATGTTCTGGCTAATGAACTTAATTTAACTACTGATGAATGCGCCGCTGTAGAGCATTTAGTTGATGTTATTCCTAAAAATGGGGTATTAGATGCCTTAAATAGTCTCAGGGATATGGGGTTATTATTTATCAGCAAAAAGCGACAAGAAGTATTCATCCCCGATGAAATAGTTATGCTATTGAATGAAATCCAAGGGAAAGATTTAGCTGATAAATACGTGCTTAGAATACTTAGAACGCTAACAGATGCCGAACTTTCCAACGCATTAAAAGCTCATGGCCGAAAAATTAGAGGCGTAAGCAGAACTGAAAAAATTCAAACAATTATTCATTCAGGGATCAGCGCTGCCAAATTGTTATCAGACGACATTCACAATGTTGAAGATAACCAAAACCAGCGTAAAGAGCGATTAAAGCAGCTGATACAAGATTTAGAAATTGATACAGAAAAACTGGGAACAACCTTGGATGAACGTATTGGCTTAATACTATCATCGCTATCAGGCGCTACAGAGAAAGAGTTTGATTCGCTGAGCGCTAGCGGTTTCAAACAGCTTTTAAAAACGCTAGAAGAGCATTTCCCAACTATGCAGGCCGTTCTTAAAGAAGCGTTTGAACTTGAAGCAAACGAAGTTATTGATACCGAAAAATTGCGTGCGTTGAGCATTACTCCTCACGATATTTTATATTTGCTGTCAAACGATGAAGTAAAAGAAGTTCGTGACAGTATGGGGTTATCTAAGCGAGGGAATCCACGTTTCGCCATTTTAGAAAGCTTTGCAAACGCGACAGATAAGCTAATAGAGAACTATGATGCACTAGCGCGTCGCGATTTTAATACATTGAGAGATGTTGGTGCTGATGTAGCCGAGGCTGATATTGGCGTTAAATTCGAAGAAGTTACAAAAGCTATTTTTGAACTTTTAGAGCTCAATATCGATGAAGACTTACGTAAAGACTTAAACACCAGTAAAGATAAAGCCGATATTGTAATTTCACTCAGTGATAACGACATAATTATTGGTGAAGCAAAAACCTGTAAAAATGGTGACTTTGCAAAATACTCAACAACGTCTCGCCAAGTAAAAGCCTATGTAACCCGCGCTGAAAATCAAGGTAAGCGCGTGGCACAAGTATTAATAATAGCCCCTAGCTTTTCTGATGATTTCATCGAATCAGCTGAAATGGATACCGAGGTAAATATTTCACTGTTAGAAGCACATGGCCTTAAGTTAATTCTTGATGCATACAAGTCAAAGCGTAACCCAAGTTTCGCGCCTAAGCTACTGACTAAAGGTGGCTTGTTGAAGGCTGAGTTAATAGCTAAAAATATTTAATTCTTACTTCTAGCTAAAACTTTTGGAAGGTACACATGCTAGCTAATAATAAAATAGTTATGAATATTGCTAAACGTGCTGAGCGCAAAGGCAGTGATTACTTAATAAAATCATTTGTCCAATTAGATAATGTTTTTCCAACTCTATGTTTAGAAGAGAATCAGTTAATTTATGGTCGCCGAGGAACAGGAAAAACACACTTATTAAAATATCTATCTAGTCAATTAATCAATGATGATGAACATGTTATTGATTTGGATATGAGGTTATTAGGATCCACCTGTGGTATTTACTCTGATTCTAACTTACCCATAATGGAACGAACTGCTAGGTTGTTTTGTGATCTTTTATGTAATATCCATGAAGCTTTAGTTGGTATTGTCCAGGATGTTAGTGGCAATGAAGATTTTAATTTTTCAGAGGCTGTTTTACTTCTTGACCAATTTCTAGAGTTAGTGACAAATGTCAGCATTGATGGAAATAAAGAAGTGGAATCATCTTATAATCAAGCTGTTTCTTCTTCCAATACAAAAACAGCAAAATTTCTTTCAACACCATCATGTGCTATTGAATTTAATAGAACGGATAATTTAAGTTCTACGGACGGTACTCGAGTTAAAAACTCTGGCGTGGAAAGAAGAAAAATTCATATTGGGTCTGTCACTCGCGCTCTTAGAAAAATAGTAGATCTATTACCACAGAAAAAACTTTGGATTTTACTTGACGAGTGGAGTGAGATTCCTATTGAACTGCAACCTTATTTAGCTGATAGCATTAAAAGAACGATTTTTAGTGTAATTAGTATAAATGTAAAAATTGCGGCCATTGAGCATCGTTGTCAACTCAGGCTTTATAATAGTGATAAATCAATTGGTATTGAAGTATCAGCAGAAGCTTCTTCTTCAATCAATTTAGATGAATTTATGGTATTTGATAATGATAGAAACAAAGCTATAAATTTCTTTGGCCAGCTCATTCATAAACATAGCATGGCTTTAGAGCCAACTTGTAATAGTGACTGTAAATCTTTTTTATTAGAGCTTTTTGCCTCCAGCAGAGCATTTGAAGAGTTTGTAAGGGCTGCTGAAGGTATTCCAAGAGATGGACTACATATTATTTCAAATGCAGTATTACATAATCCTTCTGGTAGGATTAGTGTTACTGCAATAAGGGAATCAGCAAGTCGTTGGTTTAATACGAATAAAAGTAAGGATGTTAATTCGAATAGCGGCGCTATTCAGATGTTAGATTGGATCATCAATAAAGTTATAGGACAAAGGCACTCACGCGGCTTTTTATTAAAATTAGATACTAAGGATGAAATTATAGATTTCTTATATGATTCGAGAATCATTCACTTAGTTAAGCAAGGAGTTTCAGCCAAAAGCCACAGAGGTAAACGCTTTAGTTTATATGCATTAGACTATGGATGCTATGCAGATTTATTGGCTACTAAAGATGAACCTAAGGGACTGATAATTGATGATAGTCAATATGTGGAAATTCCAAAAATTGACTTTAGATCTGTTAAAGATGCAATTTTGGACCTTCAAGAATATAAAAGTAGCTCAACTCTCCCTTTATTTGAAACCACAGACGACATATATTTGCATGCCAAGCACACGGGAAAAGTCCAAGATGACTATAGTGATTCAAATTTTAAAATCATAAACTCTCTACCTCCTAATATCGGATCATTAAAGTTAAAAAATACAGTGTATATACCTATTGTTTTTATCGGATTAGTCATCCGCGATAATATGGGTTTTAAAAAAAGCACGGGGGCCGAAATAACTCAAGCTTATAATGAGAATGTTGCTAAAAACGAACAAAGAAAAAAAGCTAATAATATTTCTAGAGCATTACGTGACAACAAGACTGTTATGGATGAACAATGGTTAGTTATTGATAATAGAAACTCTAATCCTTTATTTTCGTTATCAGATAACTGGGAAGACCATTGGGAAAATTATTTTTGTCCAAATAATACATTCAAATTTAATTAAAAATAATTTTAAGCAAAAATAATTTTATTCACCCAACTGCCAATTTCCCTGCCTCATGCCACATTTCGCTTGGCATGGGGTGGGTTAACTCCCACGTTATATTCATTGGTTGGCTGCCGCTGTGGTGTTGGTATTTAACCTCGCCGTAGTTTACAAATCCCATGGTTCGGCCGTTTTCGTCTTTGCCTTGTTCGCGCACAAATAACAGGATGGTTTTGCCCGTTTGCTGGTGCTGAATATAACTAAGGCCGCGACCGTGTTCTGGGCGGGCGCTGTTTTGCGTTTGCCAGTGGAACAGGGTGGGGCTGATAGCGTAGTCGTGATACAGCGTGGTGGGCGAGTAGGTTTTTTCGCACTTATTAAGTGTTACAAATAACAGCTCTAGATTATGGTTTTTAAATTCTAAAACGCCTTCGCGAGCAGTCGATTTTTTATCAAATGAGTGAGCCCCAAAAGCTGCGAGTATTTGTTGGCGTGTGTAGCGGCTGTGTAATTTTATTGCGTGGTTTGGTAGGCACGCTAAATCACTTTCTTGCTGGTGTATGCGGTTTATTAACAGCGTGATCACTTGTTCTAGCTCCTGCTGTAGTTCTTTGTGTTTAAGTGCTTGTAAGCTTTGTTCGAGCGTTTTAAATCCCAAGCTTTTACCAGTGCTATCCCAAGAATTGTAATGCGCCATAATGGCGTACTGTTGGTTTTCTGCTGTTGGGGTAAAGCTAAAGTTGTTATTACATAAATCACGTAAAAAGCACAAATAGCTGAGTGAGTCGCAGCCGAGTAATTGGGTGTTGATTGCGCGGTAATACGCGGCGTAAATATCGGTTTGTTCTACTGGAATTTCATCGCCTTTAAGCCAGTGCCAGCCACCGAGCCTAGCGTCTTTTGGTTTGTATATATCTTCAAGCGTGACTTGTGGGTTTATGCGTAAAAAGTTACTAAGCGTTAGCGAATCATTAGTGTGTTGCGAGTAAGTATTTATCAGCTGCTGTAAACGGCGTTTAGAGTTTATGGCTTGCTGTATATTTTTTAATATTGTTTTTTGTGTGCGTTTTTGTAGCTCAATACGACAACCCAGTGGTAAATGCGGGAAGTTGTTTTCAATCTCGGTTTTTATTGGCTGATTACTTTTACCAATGAGAGCGCGGAATTTACTGGCAAAGTCGTATTCGGGGCGGGCATTGCCCACAAAGTCGAGCACGGTACAGCATTGCTTTTGGCTGTTGTCGGGCAGGCGTAAACCACGGCCTAGTTGCTGCAAAAACAGCGTTAGGCTTTCAGTTGGGCGTAAAAACAGTAAAGTATCGACTTCTGGAATATCGACACCTTCGTTGAAAATATCAACCACGCAAAGTATTTGTATTTCGCCTTGGCGCAGTGCTTGTTGTTTAGCCGCACGTTCATTGGTGTTTTTACTGGTCAGCACATCGGCGTTTATGCCTGCTAAGTTAAACTTTTTCGCCATAAATTCAGCGTGTTTTTGGCTTACGCAAAACGCGAGTGCTTTTATATCGTTAACATTGGTAACTATATCAGCAAGGCTGGATATAATTTTGTTAGCGCGGCTGTTCTCACCTGTATAAAGGTTACTTAGCTCGCTTATATCGTAACGGCCGCCTCGCCATGTTAATTGGCTTAGGTCGGTGTCGTCATCCAATCCAAAGTACTGAAATGGGCATAAATGGCGCTGGTTTATTGCCTCTGGTAAGCGAATTTCAGCGGCTATTACGCCACAAAAATCATCGAATATATTTGCGCCATCTTGTCGCTCTGGTGTGGCGGTTAAGCCAAGTAATATTGTGGGCGTAAAGTGATTTAATATAGCGCGGTAACTTGCAGCGCTTACGTGGTGTACTTCGTCTATCACTATGTAGTCGTAGTAATCGCGGGTTAAATTGAGCGATTCAATTTGGCTGTTTAATGTTTGGATTGATGCAAATAATTGGTTGTAACGTTGTGGCTTGTAGTTACCTACCCACAGCTCACCAAAGTCGTTGTTTTTAAGCACGCCACGATAAGCGCTTTGCGCTTGTTTTAGTATTTCTTCTCGGTGGGCTACAAACAAAAAGTGTGCATTTGGGTTTTTGTCGTAAACGGTTTTAAAGTCGAACGCCGATATTATTGTTTTACCCGTGCCGGTTGCGGCAACCACTAAATTTTTAAAACGCTTATGTACGCTGCGCTCAGCACTTAGCTTTTCTAAAATAACGAGCTGATGCGTTTTTGGTGTTATATCAAAATAAAACTGGCTGCTTGATTGCCCAACACCGCGCTGCTCGTTAAGTGAATTAATGAGCTTTTCCTTGCATTCAGCTTTGCCTGTAAATAGCTCGAAATCTGGCGATTGCCAGTAGGTTTCAAACGTACTTTTGGTTTTAGCTATAATGTGCGGAATTTCTTGCGCGGTAATTTTTAAGTTCCACTCAAGGCCGCTGGTAAGCGCCGAATGCGATAAATTAGACGAGCCAATATAACCGGTATGAAAACCCGTATTACGCATAAACAAGTATGACTTGGCGTGTAAGCGTTCTTGCTGATTATTGTAACTAAGCTTTACCTCGGTATTTGGCAGGCCTGCTAAAAACTCAACCGCTTTAGCATCTGTTGCACCCATGTACGAAGTAGTAATTACTTTGAGTTTATTACCACTTTTGGTAAATGCTTCAAGCTCATTTTTAAATATGCGCAGCCCTGTCCACTTTATAAATGAGACAAGCCAGTAAATAGTGTCGGACGATTTAATCTCGCGCTTTAGCTCGGTTTCGAGCGATATACCCGCATTCGCGCCGCTAAACAATTCACTTTGGGTAAGCCCTGTTAGCGGAAAAATATCGCTTGAGTAATCTTTAAGGTTAGCCGCAATAGGGTTTTGGGTATTAAACAGCGCAGTAAGTATTCGACCTTGGCTATCAATTAGGTTTTCGTTGATTAGCTCGTCATCGCGGATATGATCTTTTAGCCACAGCACAAGGCTGTTTGCGAGATTAATTTGCTCGTGCAAACGCTCGTTTGAATTAGGGATTGCATCAATGGCATGTTCAACAAGTTTACCTAAAAAGCGCGAAAGCCACGTAGCTGCCTCGGCCGATTCGAGTTGGCGTTCGCCCACATAAAATTGGTCACGATTTAAGTTCTGCTCAATTACTTGTGTAATTAACTGCTCGTAAATACCTATTTGCTGCATTGAAACCACTCCCTGTTTGCGAGTGGTTAGTTTACTAAAAAATGTAATGCAAACAAGCATTAACTCATTTTGAATTAAAGGCTAATGCTAAGACAATTCCCCCGTCATTTTGCCCGAAAAGACTCAATTGATGAGTAATTGATTGCATGGAAGCAATCGAAGCCGTGACAGGCACATGGATGTGCCTTACACGGCGTTTACGTTCATATCAATTTAGGTTTTGAGGGAAGTGCAAAATGCTTGGGGCGCCGAGAGATTCCAAAGAGAAGTCGGCGGTTACTTCTCTTTGGTTGTCGTCGCCAATGCGATAAAAGTAAATACAATTCAAAAGCTGCGCTTTTCGTGCGAGCAAAATTTAACTCTAAAGCCATGATTTTATTAAAATATAAAGTCATCTTGAATATTTTCTCGTAATAATAAAGTATGCTGTACCTAAATCTATTTTTGGTTAAGCCATATATTAAGCGGTTACAGAGGAGTTACTGTTTGTTTTGAGCGCATATTTTTGCTCTGTTGCTTCTATGTACATTATTTAAATATCGCAGCTTGACGATTTTATAAACTAAATATGAGGGTTAAAAGTGAGTGTAAGTTTATTAGAGAACACATTTAAATTACTGCTAGATAAAGACTTTAAAGCTTTATCTAGCCGATGTGAAGAAACGTCAGTATTAGATTTAATAAAATTTGATGAAAATAAAAAATCTGATGTTTTGGCATGGCTTTTGGACCCTAACGGTGGCCATCAGCAAGGCGATTATTTTTTAAAAGCATTGCTTCACTATGTTTTCAATATTGCTGATGATGAGCAATTAAACAATTTTTTAAGCACGTTTGAATTACTTTCTCACTCTGTTTCACAAGCGAAAGTTATTCGCGAGTTTCCTATAAATGCGGGGGCTGGGCGGATTGACTTACTTATTTTAGATCCAAGTCAAAAGTTAATTATTGTTATAGAAAGAAAAGACGGTAGTAAATTACACAATCAACAATTAAACAAATACGCAAGTTGGGTGGAAGCAAACTACGCAGATTGGAATAAGGTATATGTGTTGTCTGACAGCTACTTTAAAAACCATGGTGACGAATATGACTCTCGATTTGTGAAGGTTGACGACACGTGGCTATCAGATGCATTACTTGATGTAATTGGGCGTGGTTTATTAACCCAGCGACAAGAGTATCAACTAAGCGATGTTCATGATTTTATTTTTGGTGAATTGGATGAGAAGAGGGACCCTTACTTTAAGAGTTTTGATAAGTTATTAAACAGGGTATCAGCCAACCATAGCGATACGATTCGCCTTTTAGAAGAGCATAAGCTAATAAGCGGAAATAAATCATTTCCCCTCATTGAGTTAACACCATTAGAATATTTTGGCTATGTATTACCTAACGCTCATAATTATGCTGATTGGCAGCTAAAACTTGCTGAATTAATACAATATAATCATAAGGTATTCAGTCAGTTACATGGTTTAAATGAGTTCTACTTATTTGAGGAGTGTATACAAAAGCAATTTCCTGAGTTAAGTGTTAGCTTTGAAGATAGCGCAATAATATTAATGTTAACTAAACATAAACCTAGTGAGGGTCATTATTGGCCGTATTATCTTAAAATCGAACGTGAGAAAAACGAGGACGATCAAGGTATTTATGCGGTAACTATTAACGTTAATCGCGATTCTCCGGAAGAATTTCACTACTTGGCTGAAAGGGTTGCTGATGCATATAAAATGAAAAGGCAGTCTAATTGGCGCTTTAAACACGAGGTTTTGCTGGAGAACATTGAGAGTTTAGTTTTAGATGGGCTAGATGATTCCCTTTACCATAAGATCAAAGGTTTTTATGGTGTTGTGAAAGGTATTAAATTTAAGGCTTAACGAAACTTAGGGTTTAAATACTTTTTTATGCTAAAAGGCAGGTGAATATTTTTGCCTGCTTTTTTTGTTTTTTGCAGCTGTAATAACACTTTAACATTTGCCTTTTTCTAGATAAAAACTTTGTGATTTGAGTTTTTTAATAACTTATGTATTCGGGTTACCAGTGCTTTTCGCGCAGGCAAGCTTTGTGCCTACAGATTTATTAATCATTGTAGTTATAGTTAATAATAAAAACACTTTAGTTATTTTTAGCGTTAGCTCTGGTTTGAGTTTTATTATTTAAGTATTGTTGTTTAACTATTATGCCGGGCTAATTTAATGAAAATAAAAACACGTCATGTAGTGTTGTTAGCTGTAATACTGTCTTTGTTTTTATAACCTATTGTGTTTTATGTATATATTGGCATAATTGTCGGAAATTATTTACAAGGAAAGTAGATGCAGTCAACCACTACAACTCCAGAGAACTCGTCTAATACTTCTTTTGCCAGCGAATCTACAGGCAAAACCGAATACAGAGAACAAAGTAAAAACCAAAGCCAGTTAGTTTCTCTTACTAAAGATGAGTCACAATTTTTAAATAAAAAAAGAAAAAGCTGGAAGTTTGCAAACCCGCAAGATTTACATACTTTTAGGGATCAACCGATTGGTATTGTTAACTACTTAATACATATTGTTATTTTTTTAATTTGTTTATTTGTTTTTATTTCTAGTCACTATTTGTCTTTTGAGAAAGAGGTAATTAATGGTGTGGGTAGTTTCAACACGATAACGCCATTTGAACGATTTTCGAGAACTTTATTAGTTTTCTTAATTTTATTTAATTTAAATTCGTTAAGGCTTAACTTAAAAGCTTACCCTATTAAGCGCTATTGGTTTGCTATGGCAGCAAATTCGCTATTTAAAGTTATTATTTTAAATATTTACTATTTGCTTTTTATATTTTTGAGTATGGCTTTTCTTGGTGCTTCTAAAGGGGTAGATTTATTTAGCGCACTAGAAATGCTTAATAATAGCGCTGATTACGAACTGCTTTTGATTCTTGATACTGTTATTTGTGTAGGTATTATTTTGTATGCATTTCGCTTTTGCAGAAAGGGGCTCAAACAATGAAGTACTTTACTAGTTTAGTTCTTTTTTTAATTTTATTCTTTCAGCCTAGTTACGCTAAAAGTGAGCTTCCATATAATTGTAATGAGTACTCTGATGTAGAAGAAAAAAACCTTGTTTTGTTTAATAAAAAACAATTTATAGAGCTTGGAGAATGCGCCGGCGAGGCTTTAGTTAAAGCAAAAAAGGTTTATAATATTGCAGCTGCCTGCTCTGAGGTTATTGAAGACAAAAATAGTTTATTAGGTATATTTAGTTTATCAAAGGTAGAAGCAATTAAAATAGGGGTTTGCATAGGGGCCATTAACGCCGTTTATACTCGCTACGACAGGGAACTTGTTCTAGTTAATAGCCGCTACCGAAGTACAAAACGCTACTATAGTTGTAAAAAGGGGTTGCTAGCTGTGAATGAGCTCGTGGCAAGTGCAACAGATGAATATTATATGCGCTCTGAACTTAGAGATATTTTGTGTGATCAAGTGTACTAATATGAAAGAAACAGTTGACACTGAGATTGAACTTATACCCCAAATCGCAAAGTTTTATATCAAGCAAAAAGCTTCTGAAACATTACCAAAAGAGCTTCATGATGCGTTAAATAATATTTTTACAAAAGGGCATCAAGAGTCGACAGATAAGCATGTTTCAAATAACCGTGCGATTGAATATAGAAAAGCTATCACTGCACTGAGCTTAGCTGATTATGGTAAGCGTGCTGAACATAGGGTGATTCGCGGTCGAAAACCTTCTGTATACAATGCTTTATGCTTATATACACTAGTTGGCACTGCAGGTACTAAAAAAATATTTCAAGAATATTATGCTGCTAAGTCATTGGCCAATAAGCCTCAGTTCAAAATATTAGACCTATTCGCAAAAAAAGAACTCAGTGCAGAAATGCTGTTTTTTGGGGTATCTCAGTCTTCGTTCAGTAAGATTAAAAATAAGTTACATGATGATAATTTTAATTTATTCACTGAAAAGTTACCCTCTCCATTCCATAGTTTGAAAACGGGTAATACCGATTTATCTCCCCTTGGCGTTCTTTATGATAGGAATGTTAATTGGCAAGACTTTATAAAAACTTATATCAATGCTGATAAAAAGCTTAAGTTTAAAGAATACATTGAAGCGAGGCGTATACTTCAGTCTATAAAAGATAAACGCTTACTACGACTTCCGTTAGTTAAAGAGCTTAACGCTAATATCGATTCTAATATTGAAGAAAATAATGAAGCTTGGGAATACCTTAAAAGTATTTTAAATTAATTCTTTGTAGTGCTCCGCACAAGTTCATTATTAAACTCAGTTAACAAACTGGAGTTTAATAATGAAATCAATCAATCGTGTACTTAAAACCCTTCCACCATGTCAGTCAGCCCGTTATGTATCAGAGGCTAAAAGAATTTATAAACACCTTTTATTAGGTTTCAACTATAGAGAGCTTGGTGGCCGAAAGCTCAATATTGACCCTAGACTTATACGCTTTAAATTAGGTAGCTACCGTTTGATTTTTGTGTTTTCAGATGGCGTTTTTCAACCCAAAGTACTTTTAGCACGCAAAGATTTTGAGTCTTACCTAAAACGAAGGTGAATAATTTTGTTCACATCAAGTTTTACAAAGGAAGACAAAATGACTAAAAAAATAAGCCCAGCTAATAATCAAGCAAATCAGCAAAATGCTAATAAAGGTAATGAAGGTGTAAATCAGCAATATGCCAAGGTGCATGGCAATCGTGGTAAGCAATTAAATAAAAATGGAGGTAAAAAATAATGTTGCAATCATTAGAAGTAAAACCGTCACCTATTTTTCAGTTGAGTAAAAATATGCAGGCACAATTACATTCTGCGGTTTGTATATTGAACTTTGAAAAACTCAAATGGAAATTGACACAATCTGTTGAAGCCACATGGAGTAATGAACTATGTGATTTTGCCGAACTTGAATATCGTAAGTTTTTATCACTTAAAAAATGGTATCCCAAGTTATCACTTGTCCCAAGCAAATTAGTAGATAAATTTTGGCATGAGCATATTTTAGATACACAGAGTTATACAAATGATTGTGAAGCACTCTTTGGTTTTTATTTGCACCATTACCCGTATTTTGGAATTTATGGTGATAAAGACCAATCTAAATTACAGCATTCGTTTGACAAAACTGTCGCAGTTTATGAAGCCCATTTTGGCGCTTTTCCTTCAGCTGAGCTTTATTCAAATGAGTCAACGCAAATGGCACGTTGTGAGGATCATGCATGTCATGTTCCAACATCGTGCGCCTGTCGAGTACCTGGTGCTTGTAAGTAACTAATAAAAAGAGCTGTTACGAGCAGCTCTTTATATTTATTTAAGGATTAAAAAATGAGTTTAACATTTGCTGTTTTAGTTGATGGTGAAAATGCTTCCCATACGGAGTATGCATCACTTCTTGAAGAAGTAGAAAAATATGGAACGGTGGCAATCAAATGGGTTTATGCTGACTGGACATCAACAAGACATTGTAACTGGCAAAAAATCTTACATAAAACAGCTTCGAGCCCAAAGCAACAATTTCAATATGGTAAAGATGCTTCAGATCATGCATTAGTGATGGATGCAATTGAGTTAATAAATAATAATCAACGCATAAATGGAGTATGTATTGTGTCAAGTGATGGAGGGTTTTATAGCTTAGCGCAGCGTATCAGGGAAAAGGGTTTACACGTTATGGCAATAGGCAACGAAAGAACTCCAGAGCGCTTTGTAAAGGCATGCCATAATTTTGTATTTACAAAAAACTTAACAAAAGCAGGCGTTGCTAAAGATATAAATACATTACTAGTTAATGCTTATATGCGTTGTGCTCAGAGCAATGAACCTGTTTATTTAGGTGACTTGGGTAGTTCTCTTAAGGTATTGGATTCCTCTTTTGACTATAGGAATTACAATGCACACAGTTTAAAAGCACTTATAAAAGATAAGCCAAACCTCTTTAAAATTATAGAAGAGGGGCATGATCGCTGCTTCATATCACTATTTAAACAACAAAATTTGGTTAAAAGAGAAGATATAAAAGGTGTTATTCGTAAGCTTGATATAAACAGAGGCTTTGGTTTCATAACATCAGAATATGGTGATTTTCATTTTAAAGTTAGTGAGTTGAGTGATGATAATTTTGAAGAAGGAAGTTCTGTAAGCTTTAATTTGCCAAATTTTGATAAGGGTTGTCAAAAAAACGGTAGTAAATCTATTAGTGTTTTGAATATTATGAGTAATATTTGATAAATGAATAACGGAAAAATATTAGCTATGTATTCATTTTATTTTTTTAATGAATACCATTTAAACAAAAAGCATTGTTTGAAGTACAGTGGAAAGGAAAACCGTAATTATGTTTAAAACTAAATGGCGTGTGGTGTTTATGTTTTTTGTGTTTGTAATTGCCTGTGGTTTAGTGGCTAACCATTTAACGGGGCGTGTATTTAATTTTTACGATCCGGTTGGTGAAGTTAAACGCATTTATAAACGTTTAAGCACACAAAATTTAGAACCTTCAGTAACAAAAACAGCAATAAATAAAACTGCTATTAAAGTTCAGGGAAATAAAACATCTACTGACTTTCATTTTCCGCAGGCCGATACTACTCGGTGTATAGATACCTCTTTAGGGGAAGTTAAATATGAACGCAATGGCGATATTTATACGTGGACAGATAGCCAAGGCGTTGTGCACTTTACCGATGAAAAACCCAACTTTGCGGTCGCAACGTATGATTCAGGTTTTAAAGCTCCGCTCGATTACTTTGACTTAACTTTAAACACCCCAAAGTTACCCTCGTCGTTTAACCAAGATTTACGCATAAAGCTCAATACTGTTTTTAAAGTTTATGGTCAAATAATAGGAGTACATGCACTTAAAAAAGTGAAGTTAAATTTGACTGTTTTGCCCACTAGGAGCGCTTATGAGGCGGTTATTAAGCATCGCGGTGGCGACCCTACGAACACAGTGGGTATGTATTTTCATGCTAGTAACTCTGCGTTTATAGAGTATAGAAATGCGCAAAATGCAATGAGTACAGCGGTGCATGAAGCCGTTCATGCCATTAATAAAG
The DNA here is from genome assembly GCF_001469195.1 of Pseudoalteromonas sp. 10-33. NCBI lineage: Bacteria > Pseudomonadati > Pseudomonadota > Gammaproteobacteria > Alteromonadales > Pseudoalteromonadaceae > Pseudoalteromonas > Pseudoalteromonas sp. 10-33. The sequence continues at coordinate 159,596 of NZ_LOFI01000029.1, forward strand.
CGGTACTAGGTTATACGCCTAGGTGGTTAAATGAAGGGTTTGCAGAGTACTTTGAAATTACTAAAAATCACATGCAAACCGGTATTGTAGAGCCTAATACTTCGTGGACAATAAATAATAGACTCGCGAAAGGTGTTTTTAATATGAGTAGGCTAATTGGTTTAGAAGAGTCGTGGAAACAACAAAATACGAGCAAATTATACGCAAGTAGTTGGGCGGCAATTTACTTTTTGATGGACTCATCACAGGGTAGGTTATTGCTTAAAAATATAATGCTGGCCGAGCAAGAGTCGCCATGTAATAAATTGCAGCCAAAGCAGTTAAAAAACATGCTGTATTTACAGTTTCCTGATTTTAGTAAGGTTTATTCTGAGAGGTTAAAAACACCGCTTAAGACGCATAACTTTTAATACGTAAAATGACACTTTAGCTATTTTTAGCGTTAGCTCTGGTGTGAGTTTTATTTTTTAAGTATTGTGGTTTAACTATTATGCCGGGCTAATTTAATGAAAATAAAAACACGTCATGTAGTGTTGTTAGCTGTAATACTGCTGATTTTACACTTTTTTTATAAACCTAATACTGCTGTGATTGTAGTAAATAATGACACGCATAAAGCCCAAAGTGCTGAGAGTTATACGCATGTGTATACTACTGAAACTGTTAATAATAAGCGTGTTGGTAATGTAGCCAATAAAGCTAAAGCCCAGCCAAAAGCTGCTCCAGTGCAACAAAATAGTTGCGAGTTGGTGCACGACCCAGAAGAACTTGAATACGCGCAAAGTGAGTTGTCGCAATTAAACGATAATCTCGATTTCACTAGCGAAACGTTTGATATTGGGCCATATACGACGGTTAAATTAATTACCCCTAATGTAAATAGCGATTACCATAAAACGCTGCGTATTCGTTTGTTTGAAGCATACGAGAAGTATCAAAACTTATTTGGTTTATACCCCGACAAACCCATTTTAATGAACTTGGTTGTATTACCTAATCATTATTACGACGATTATGTGTCGCGCTTTGGGGCTTTACCAAGCAACAATGCGGGAATTTATTTTGGTAAAAATAATACGGCGTTGGTGAGGTTTGACCCGGCCGATCCGCAAGGTAGTTTGCGCGTAGCCATACACGAGGCAATGCATGTTATTAATTTTAATTTAATTGGCAGTACCCCTAGGTGGTTAAACGAGGGAATAGCTGAGGTTTTTGAAAATACGCTGATTTATAAAACTAACCGGGCTATTGCTATTCCTACTAACCGTGTGCGCCGTACGTATATGGAATTTAGGTCGTTAATTGATTCAGAATCGTTGTGGGAGCAGCAGTCTTACCGTGGCGATTTATACGCAAATGCGAATAATTGGTTGGCGTTTTTTATTCAGCATAAGCATGGCAGAAGGTTGTTAAAGGCGATTGTGCAGGGTGAGGCTAAAAATCAGTGTAATACGCTTGAGAATGAGGTGATTTTAAATGCGCTTTCTACCTATTTTATAGATTACGAGCAGGCGTATTTGGTGTGGTTTAAGGCATCGCAGCAGGTTAAGGGCGAGTTTATTCCTGTTTATTAAGTTGTGGCGTTGATTTAAAAGCGCGGGGTGCTTTCGTTTATATAAGCAGTGGGCTTTTTCAAATCTTAATGCACAAAGAGAACAAAATGAGGAGTAAATGAGAAGAGCCGAGCCACTTGATTTATTGGTTTTTTAATCACGAGTCACTTGATCACTTTTCTTAAAGCGGAGCGTGTCTTAGCCTCTTTGTGAATAATGGCTTTTTAGGGCTTTAATGGTACAAAGACAACAAAATGATGAGTAAATGAGCAGCCAAAGTGACGGTGTTAAGTGATGTTTTATTACCACAGAGCACACCGAGGCGCTTCGCGCTACACAGAGTTAAAATATTGGTCAGTCACTTTTATAGCATAAGTAAAAGCGTTGCTTTTAAACGCCAGCAAGCTGCGCGTCTACAGGTAAATTTAGCCTTGATGTGATCAATGACCTTTTAAGACCCTAATGCACAAAGAGAACAAAATGAGGAGTAAATGAGCAGCCAAAGTGACAGGGGTAAGTGATCTTTTATTACCACAGAGCACACTGAGGCGCTTTGCGCTGCACAGAGTTAAAATATTGGTTAGTCACTTTTATAGCATAAGTAAAACGTTGCTTTTAAACGAAAGCAAAGCGCGTCTACAGGTCAATTCAGCCACGGCATTGTAAATGATGGGCTTTTTCACTCACTCTAAAAGCGCAGCGTCTCTTAAACTCTTTGTGAAATTGGGCTTTTAAAATCGCATTGCACAAAGAGAAGCGAATGAGGAGTAAATGAGTAGCCAAAGTAAGTAGGCTTAAGTTATTTGCTTTCGTATTAGTAAGTTTAAGGTCAGGCCAATGCAAAGCACTGGGCTGTTTTGTTGGGCGTTGTTTTAAACCTGCTTTGTATTAAATTAAAGCATCTTGCAAACAATTTAAATACTGCTAAAGTAATCATTAGCATGTTAATGACTGACTAAGTGTGCATTTATGAGATCTGAGCAAGCGTTAAAATTGGCGAATCGATTGGGTGATTTAATTCGTCAGCACCGCACTTTACATTATACCCAAAGTACGTTTGCTAAAATGATAGGTGTATCTCGTTCAACGGTACAAAAACTTGAGCAAGGCGAGGTGGTAAAAAGCGATATTTTGTTTGAGGCTTTAGTTGCTCTTCAGCTACAAGGTTCGCTGTTAGACGAGGTTAATGAGTTGGTTGCAGATGCTGGTGGTTATAATGCCAGGCAGCGTAAAGGCCGTAAAACTCAGGAGGTTAATGATGACTTCTGAGGCTTATGTTTTTATTGATGGTTTGGAAGATAGCCCTATTATTTGTGGTTTTTTTAAGCTAAACACACAAACAGGCCGAGGGGAGTTTAATTACGGTAAAAGTTACCTTGCACGAGCAGATGCGTTTGCTCTTGATCCGGTGCACTTACCGTTAAAGCCTGGCATTGTTAGTTATTCGGCGAATAAAGGTATATTTGGCGTATTAAGTGACGCCGGCGCTGACTCTTGGGGCCGCAAGCTTATATTATCATTACATAATACTAGGCCAAAAAATGAGCTCGAGTTTTTACTAGCTGGGTCTGGTTATGGTGTAGGCGCTTTGGTTTTTAGTTTGTCGCGCAGTGCATCAAAGCATAAAACTAATAAAAATACGTTAGCCGATTTAGCGTTTTTAGATCAAGCTAAAGACGATTTACTCGCTGATAAGGCTATTTCACTCGAGGCAAAAAAAGCGTTTGAGTTTGGCCAAAGTATGGGTGGTGCAAGGCCTAAAACATCAGTAAAAATTGGCGATAAACTTTATTTGGCAAAATTTAATCGTCATGACGATTTGTTCAATTTAGTTAGGGCTGAGCATGGCGCTATGTGTATGGCTAGTGAATTGGGTATTCGCACTGCAAATACCTGTATTCATGAAACAGAAAATGGTGACGTGTTGTTAGTTGAACGTTTCGATGTAAGTGATGGCTTGCCAACTCATCATTTTTTGAGCGCTAATAGCTTGCTACAAAAACCTAAAGTCGCGTTAAGCGATTTAGCAACTTACTATAGTTACGCTGAATTGGCTGAGTTTATTCGCCACCACACAGGTGAATTTGCTGATGATGCTACTGAGCTGTTTAGGCGAATGGTGTTTAATGTATTTATAGGTAATACAGATGACCACAGCCGTAACCATGCATTTTTGTATAATTTTGTTGAGCAAGCGTGGCGCATGAGCCCTGCTTACGATATTACTCCAATTAATAATTCAAAGCAGCATGGCTTAGGGCTTGGTGATGATGGCCGCTATGCGAGTATCGATAATATTCTGTCGCAAGCTAAACGCTTTGGTTTAAATAATGCTCAGGCAAAAAAAATTATTGCTGAGATTGAGTGTTATGTTCGCCAATGGCCGGCTCATTTCAAACGCTTCGCTAATATTAGTGAGGTTGACATAAAGCGCTTAGAAAGCGTTATACCTGTTATAACCTAATAAGGAATGATGAATAGGGCAAAGCCATGTTTAGTTTAGGTTTTTACACGCCGAGTTTGCGCATGCAATCATTTATCTGATTACCTAGTTTTACCTCTAAAGCGCAGCGTCTCTTGACCTCATTGTGAATCATTTGCTTCAAAACCGTATTGCACAAAGAGAATAAAATGAGGAGTAAATGAGAAGGGCAGAACTAATGTTCAATTTCGGTTTTTACACGTCGAGTTTGCATACGCAGCCATTTATCAAATTGCTTAATCCCTACCTCTAAAAGCGCAGCGTCTCTTAAACTCTTTGTGAAATTGGGCTTTTAAAACCGTATTGCACAAAGAGAACAAAATGAGTAGTAAATGAGCAGCCAACGTGACAGGGTAAAGTGATCTTTTATCACCACAGAGCACACCGAGGCGCTTCGCGCTACACAGAGTTTAAAATATTGGTTAGTCACTTTTATAGCATAAGTAAAAGCGTTGCTTTTAAACGCCAGCAAGCTGCGCGTCTACAGGTCAATTCAGCCACGGCATTGTAAATAATGGGCTTTTTCACTCACTCTAAAAGCGCAGCGTCTCTTAAACTCTTTGTGAATCATTGGCTTTTAAAATATTAATGCACAAAGAGAACAAAATGAGGAGTAAATGAGCAGCCAAAGTGACGGTGTTAAGTGATGTTTTATTACCACAGAGCACACCGAGGCGCTTCGCGCTACACTGAGTTAAAAATATTGGTTTGGTCACTTCTCCTGGTCTTCTCCTTCACTTCTCGGTGGTGAAACAATCACTTTTATAGCATAAGTAAAAGCGTTGCTTTTAAACGAAAGCAAAGCGCGTCTACCAGTAAATTTAGCCTTGATGTGATCAATGGCCTTTTAAGACCCTTATGCACAAAGATAATAAAATGAGGAGTAAATGAGTAGGGCAAAGCCAATGTTTAGTTTGTTTTTGTGGACGTGGAGTTTGCTCACGTTAGGATCGTAGCTTATTGGCAAAGGCGCGACTTCGCCTTAGACGGCGAATACACGGCGCTTACGGTTAAAAATCAAAGCGCGAAGTAAAATTGCATATACAAATATTTAAATTACGGTTGCCTATAATTTAAAAAGCGATGGTGCTTGCAAAACAATGAGGCAATTAATGCTATTAATCGCCTCATTGAATGAGGCGATTAAATCATATAGACTGAAGCTAACTAACTTAAGGGCTAAAGACTATGTGGATATGGCAACAACAAAACTGGCCAAACTTTACGTGGGATGATGCGGCGCTTGCTCCCTTACTAAGGGAACTTTCATATAACCATGGCTTATTAGTGGGCCGTATGGGCGTGCAAAGTGCGCATCAAAAGCAGCAAGCTCTTGATACTTTATTAGCAAATATTATTCACTCTAGTGCGATTGAGGGCGAAAAGCTTAATGCATTTTCGGTTCGCTCTTCGCTCGCTAAAAAGCTCAATATTAACGAGAAGCCTTATCCCACAACAGTGCAAAGCGACAACCTTGCAGAAATTATGCTTGATGCAATAACTAACACAGATTCAGCGCTTGGTTTAGAAAGGGTGCTTAACTGGCATCGTTTACTATTTGCTGATAAGCAAAGCTTGTTTATTAATATTGAGGGTGGGCAGTTGCGTGGTGACGAGCCAATGCAGGTTGTATCAGGGCGTTTAGATAAACCGGTATTACATTTTACAGCGCCACCTAAAAAGTTAATAAACAAAGAGCTGTCGCTATTTTTTGATTGGTTCAACAACACGCAAAACGATCCACAAATAGACCCTTTTATTCGTGCTGCTATCGCACACTTATGGTTTGTAACAATACATCCGCTTGAAGATGGTAACGGGCGAATAACACGGCTTATAACCGATCTGGCTTTAGCACAAAAGTATGCTCAGTCTATTCGGTTTTACGCTATGTCGGTGGCTATTTTAGGCGATAGAAAAAGCTACTACGAGGTGTTAGAAGCCACACAGCGTGGTGGGCTTTGTATTACACAGTGGATCAAATGGTTTTTATGTACGCTTAATAATGCGATACACCATACGCTTAAAAACATTGAGCAAACAGTTTTTAAAACCAATTACTGGGCAAGTAAAAAGCAAACAAAACTAAGTGAGCAACAAGTAAAAGTAATTAATAAATTACTCGATGGCCAATTTGAGCACGGAATTAGTGCCAGTCAGTATCAAAAGGTAGCGAAAGTCAGTCGTGCGACTGCAACACGGCATTTAGCCGATTTACAAACATTAGGTTTCATAACAAAAACAGCTGCCGGTGGGCGCAGTACACGTTACAAAGTTGCTCAATGAGGCAATTAAATGGCTATTTGACTCATTGGTTGAGGCAAACAGGTGTATTTAAGTTAAACGAGTAGTGCTGAATGCTTTAATTAAAGCGAAAGGTAAACTTTCGTCCGTAATTTAAAAGCTTTGCTTTTCGCGCGAGCAAGCTTTGCGCCTACGGTGTTTGTTGCAAGCGCTGGTATTTAATTATAGACATCGAGCTTACTTTCTTTAGAGGTAAAGTTTCCCGTTATTAAGCACAATCATTTCGCTAAAAGCGCAGCGTGTCTTAAACTCATTGTGATTAATGGGCTTTTAGATCTTTAATGCACAAAGAGAAGCGAATGAGGAGTAAATGAGCAGCCAACGTGACAGGCGTATTTTAGTTTGTTTTTGTAGACGTAGAGCTTGCTCACGTTAGAAGCGGCAGCTTCTTGTTATTTAAAATAAATATCACCACAGAGCACACCGAGGCGCTTTGCGCT